>CALPIR020000137.1 GCA_943323675.2 Chitinophaga pinensis
ATTATAATATACTACTCGTTAGTCAGTTTACGCTTTATGCAAATACTAGAAAAGGAAACCGACCTAGTTATAAAATGGCATCCGAACCCAATTTAGCCAAGGAACAATACCATACTTTTCACAAAATACTGGAAAATGAAATTAACAAGTCTATACCTACAGGGATTTTTGGTGCTGACATGAAAGTTAGTTTAACCAATGACGGCCCAGTAACAATAATTATAGATAGCAAAAACAAGTCATAAAAAAACCCGAACAATGTTCGGGTTTTGATTTTAAATAGAATACTAGTATTCCCATAAGTCATGTTCTTTTTCGAACAATTCATTTTTAATTCTTTCAGACTCTAAAAGAGCCGCAACACCATCATCTTTAAAATCAGAGAATTCTTTAATTGCAGCATCATAAGGATTGGCTTCTTTAACAATGTAACTGCTAAACAAGCGTTGTTCAAACCAATCATCATAAGTTAAGCGTGCAGCATCATTTTGACGATTAAATACCTCCATGTTTACAAGTACGCTTCTAACGTCAGCTGGATCTGCATCACTAACATCTTTATGATATTTTAACCAAGCCCATTCTACCTCACCAATTTCAGCACCTTCAACTTTAGGAGCTACAATTGGTGCAATTGCTATTACACGAACATACATTCTTGATTCTTTTTTATCAAAAATCCAATCTTCAACCACTTTATATTTTTTAATATCAGTTGCTGCTAACTTGATTAAGATTGTATCCATGTAAAAATTAGATGGATCTTCTGGATCACCATTCGGATCAATTAATTTTTTATCTGGCTTTTTATCGCTAAAGTAGTTTACAAACTCCTCAGGACTACGGAAACTATTCAAAGAATCATCTTTGTAAGCTGTTAGTTTTCCTGAAACAATAGCGTTATAAATGATAATATTTAAGGGGTTTTTAGGCCATTGCATAGGCTGATTTTGCTTTTCGCGCGTGTCAATAACACGCCAAATACGTTTTGCCCATAATACATCAGCCTCCCTTAAGTATGGCCAATCTACAACTTTACGTTCTGTTACTGCCTGACGTGTATAGATGAAGTCATCATACACACCTTGTGCCATTGAAGGCATAACAGTTAAAGCGGTAACAACTAAAAATATTATCTTTTTCATAATCTTATTGAACATCAAAAACAAGTGGTGTAGGTAATTGTCTTGCACCATCTGGTCCTTTTACTTTTATAGAAGTAATAATAATTTTATCACCTTTAACCGCTCTAGCAAGTGCGCTTTGCATGTTAGAAGATAGCATTTGTCCATTACCCTTTTCAACCATAGGAGCACCACCACGTTTAGGAATCATTACAAACTGAAATTCGTATGGAACATAGTTTACACCATCAAAAGCAAAATTCTTTAATGGTGCACGAACTACAGTTTGTGTTTTAATTTGCGCAGCCGCAACACCACCACTCATTTCTATGGTTCCTAAAGCAGGAATTGGATCAGGAACCATACGAACGCGGTATTCTTGTTCGCCCATTCTTTTGGTAGCTCCAGTTCCTTTATCTTTAACAGAAGCAACAATTTTAACCTTACTAGCTGATTTGTTTAATGCTAATAAATATGAACCTTTTTGCTTAGGATCAGGCTTTAACTGACCGGCACTGGCTGGGTCTAAACTAACACTGATATCAGTTGCAGCATAACCCGGTACAGATACCGAAATTGGATTGTCTAAACCAATGTATACCACATTCATTTTAGTTGCAGCAATAACTGCGATAGGTTTAACTGCAGTAAAGGCGAATTCAAATGGATATTGCTCTACTTTTCCAGAGGCACGTTTAGTTGTAATTATCCCCTTAAACTTTTGTTCACCTTCGCTACCTGGTGAAGTTTCAAACTTACCAATACCTTCTTCACTTTTGATATCACGCCCATTAACAGAAACTGTTGCATCAGATTTTGAAGAAGCAGCAGCTAGAAAAATATCAGCCGCATATTTACTACCAACAGATACGTATGTTCCATTTGTTGGGATAACTTGGGCTTTGAAATTATCAATTACAATCACATCACCTGTCAAGTTCGAACGGAAATAATCTAAAATCTGAGTTTCAGTATTTTTAACGTCATTTTCAATTTTAGTTAATAGCGTAGAAACTGCAGCCAAAGGTGTATGTTCAAACATTTGTGATTCCCAAGTAATATTTACACCATCGTGCGCTGCTGGCACAGGGGTATTTAAATCACTTTTGATACTTGCCCTTTTATCAGCAGGCAGCAAAGCCAAAAATTTCTCACGGGTATCATTAATCTTTTTCTTAACCTCTTCGCCCCTCTTTTGAACAATCATCATGTTTGCATGAATTTCTGTATTACTAGCTCCAATAATGTCCTCGTCCTCAGTTTTACCATCACCATTGGAATCTTCATGTCTACCACCAGTAGCAGCAACAAGTTCCTCCTTTAAATCATGGAAGTATTTAATGGCTTCCTTTGAAATTTCTGTAGCTTGTTTAGCCTTACCTTCTAAATCTATTGCAATAGGATCCGTTGGGTGATCAGCCTTGTATTTAGCAATGGCCATTAACGATTCTTTATTCTTTATATCTATATTCTCACCGGCTCTTACCATACTTACCTCCACCAAGTGGAAGGCTTTCAGGATTTCGGCAGAAACATTTAACGCTAAAAGCGCTGTTAACACGAGATACATCATGTTAATCATCTTCTGCCTTGGTGATGCATTACTATCTGACATCTTTTATATTCTCCCTTAAGTTAATAATTATTGAATCGAAAAAACTGTTGTTAATAAATATTACTAATTAGCAGAACGGTTAACGTTCATAGCTGCTAACATATTACCATAAACATTGTTTAGAGCAGTTAAATTAGTTGAAAGTTTACCCATTTCGTTTTTGAAATTTTCCGTTTCTGAATGTGTTTCAGATAGGTTATTTACAACTTTAGATAGGTTACCTACAAATTCGTTTATTGACTTCAAGTGATTATTAGATTCAGTAATTTCCAATTCGTAAACTGCATTTAGCGAACTTAGGTTTTTAGTCATTCTGTCAATTTGAGTACCGTACTCTTTAGATCCTTCTGAAGCAGTAACTAAGCCACCTATAGCATCAACCGCTTTTGCGTATGAGCTACTTATCCCGTTCACAGATACAGCAGCGTTTTGAACACTTTTAGTGTACTCATCAGTTGCAACAGCAGCAGATGATAAATCTTTTAAATTAGTAACATTCTCATTCAAACTTTTCAATCCATTTCCTAAACTTTGAATTAACTCCGGTCCTACTTTTGCTTCTTCTAACATTTTGTCTAACTGCTGAGAAACTGTACCTGAAGCTGTACTCTTTTTACTTTTTTCTACCGAATCTAAACCTGCTAATTCTGGGTAAACTAAAGTCCAATCGGTTTCTTTATGTAAAGGTTCAAAAGCTGAAATGGTAAATAAAAAGGCTTCGGTTAATAAACCCACCATTAACATTCCATCTGCACCTGGCCAATGCAATATTTTAAATAATGCGCCCACAATTACAACTGCGGCCCCAAGACCGTAAACTTTAGCCATTACTTTTTTGAAAGCCATGCTTTCGAATACACTTGTTGAACTTGACATGTTAGAAATCTGTTTTTAAAAGGTTAATTTTTGTTTTATTAGAGTTGTTGTTTGTGTGTGCTTAATTTTTGTCACGATTTGAACGTCCGATGTAACTCATTACGCAACGGAATCCTACATAAGAATTACAACTGTCCTGATATTCGTATGAACGAGAACCATTTTGCACGAAGTAAGCAACGTCTTTCCATGACCCACCACGTATTGTTTTACGTTTTAATGTTTCAGGATCACTTTCTTTAGCATCATATTGGAAATCAGGATTCAAATCGTGTGTAAATAAGTTTCCCGATTCAGCATATGCTGTGCTAGTCCACTCTGCAAGATTACCTGCCATATCATACAAACCAAAATCATTAGGGAAGTATGATGCAACACGTATAGGGTATACACCACCATCTGAACTGTACTCGCCACGTCCTGGTTTAAAGTTGGCAAGCGCACAACCTTTTGCGTTACGTATGTAAGGGCCGCCCCAAGGATACATAGTTTGGTCACGACCACCACGAGCTGCATATTCCCACTCATATTCTGTTGGTAGACGGAAACTTGTAACTGTGTTTTCAAGAATATCTGCATAAAAAGAATTTAGATATTTTGTTCTCCAATCACAAAATGCGTTTGCTTGATGCCAATTAACACCTACAACCGGATAGTCATCATATTTCGGATGCCAGAAGTAAACCTGAGTCATTGGCTCATTATAAGAATAAGTGTAATCGCGAATGAATACTAACGTATCAGGATAAATTTCGACTTCTTTTTTCTTTTTGAAATCAGCACGGTTAATATTTTTCCAATTTTGACGTTTTACCTGAGCAGCAGCGCGCTGATCTATAAATTCGTAGCTGTATATTAACTTACGAACATCAATTTGTTTTACTTTATAGTATGTTTCTGCTTGATTGTAGAAGAAGTTTTTAATGTCTTCAGAAGCTTTTACATCTTCCTCGTCTATTTTTTCTTCCCAATTCAGGCCTCGCATTGACTCATCTTCTTCCCCTTCAGGAAGTGGATGAAAATACTTTTCAGGATTGTTTTCAGCAAGTTTATTTCTGAACAATGAATCTTGAACCCAATAAACAAATTGACGGTACTCGTTATTTGTGATCTCCGTTTCATCCATGTAAAAAGCAGTGATGGTTATTTGCCTGTTAGGGGCAATCTGAGCCATAGGAATGTCTTGCTCATTGGCACCCACATGAATTGATCCTGAAGGAACGTAAATTGTTCCGTAAGGTTGTGGGTGAAACCATGTTCTTCTTCCTGGTACACCGGTTAGTTCGCCCTTGTCACTGCTCATGCCGCAGCCGAACAATGTACTTAAAATTAGGGCCGATATAAACCATTTGATGTTTTTCATTTTGGAATGATATAGTTAGTTTGAATAAGGCAAAATTATATATTTTGACTAAAAATACAACTTCGCTGTAGTTTTTTTTAGATTCTTAACGTGGATAAGTGCTAACATATTGTTAATCACTATAAAAATCTTGGTGTATAAATTGGTCTTATGGTTTTTACTGGTGGTTCAGTTTTGAAGCCAAAACAATGTCTATAGCCAATTTCAACCGTACCGTTACTAAATTGAGATAGCTTACTTGTTGTTAGATCATATGATATCATAGCGCTTGATACACTTGAGAATTTATAACCAGCAAGCAAGGCCAACGCATCAACTGTACGGTAAGTGATACCTCCTAATATATTACCATTATAAGTTGTCATTACATTTAAGTCAAGAGAGGTTTTTATCGCATTTTTAACAAAAATATTCGGCTCAATTGTAAATGTTCCCATGTCATAAACACCACCAAACATTAAATAATAATGCATTGCCGCAGTATATTTTACAGGGCCATAGTCTACGCTAGCCTGATTTAAGTGGTTTCCTGATATCCCCGCATAAACATTATTGAAACCAGCAATTGATGGTATTTGGTAGTATATTCCAAAGTTTAAGTCTAATGCGTTTCCATTAACTGATTCTTTTGGTATAGAAGGATCATTAGGATCCTGAGCCTTTAACTTAGTACCATCTAGTGACTTTTGTATAAAGCCCACACCCAAACCGCCTGATAATTTATGCTGATTAGTGAATGTATGGTGATAAGCAACGGATAAAGTTGGTGTAAGGGTACTTTCAAAACCTTGCTTGTCACTAAAAATATTTAATCCTACGCCAAGCTTTCCGTTAAACAAAGGAGCATGGATATTACCGCCAAATGTTGAAGGGCTTTGGCCTTTTTCTTTAGAGCCAAAACCTAACCACTGTGTACGATAGATTAGCGAAGCACAAATTTTCCCATCTTCACTTCCTGCAAAAGCTGAATTATAATTGAGCTTATTACGGAAGAACTGCGTGAATTGGGCATCTTGCTGAGCAAATACCGAACTTGCTCCGACTGCTAATAATATGCCAAGTAGTAGTTTCTTCATGCTATTGATATAGTGTTTTTTAGTTTTGATAAACAATTATACAACTATATTTCTAAAATTCAAATGGTTTTTAAAACAAAAAAAGCGGCAACACTGGTGTTGACGCTTTTTTTGTAATGCTATATGAAGTTATACTTTCTTGTTATGTAATTCGATATACTTATCCA
>CALPIR020000138.1 GCA_943323675.2 Chitinophaga pinensis
AAGCATCATGGGTTTTGTTGAAGTGTTGCTAAACCTGCGGTTTATATTGGGAAACATCAATTTATGTAAGCAACAAATTGATGCTTTTAAACCCGATGTAGTGGTACTGATTGATTATCCAGGTTTTAACTTACGCATTGCAGAATTTTGCAAACTAAAAGATATAAAAACGGCCTATTACATTGCACCTAAAATATGGGCTTGGAAAGAAAATAGAGGTAAAAAACTGGAAAAATTTGTTGATTTATTATTGCTCATTTTTCCATTCGAGGTGTCTTATTTTAAGAAATGGAACGTAAAAACCAAATATGTTGGCAATCCTTTGTTAGATGCCATAGCTAACCATAAGCCCGATGAGGAATTTAAATTAACACATGTAATTAATCAAAAACCAATTATTGCCTTATTACCTGGTAGCAGAAAACAAGAGATCAACCGCATTTTACCCTTAATGATGCAAGTGATGAATCGTTTTCCAAACCATCAATTTATAATTGGCGGTGCACCCGGACTTGAGCCTGATTTTTACCAACCATTTTTAAACCAACAGGTTAAAGTTGTATTTGGTAAAACCTACGATTTAATGATGCACGCAAGCGGTGCTATTGTATGCAGTGGCACAGCCACACTAGAAACAGCTTTGTACAACGTACCGCAAGTATGTGGTTACGTGGCTAACCCTGTTTCATATCGTATTGCACGTATGCTGGTTAAAAACATCAAATACATATCGCTGGTAAATCTCTGCTTAAATAAGCCCGCTATTGTAGAGTTAATACAAAACGAATTTACCATTGATAGCGTAACAGATGAATTGAAGGCCGTATTACCAGGTGGGAATAAACACCTTAGTTTAATGCAAGATTACCAATCTCTACGAACAGATTTGGGAGGCGAAGGAGCCAGCGAAAAAGCCGCAGATGCCATAGCAGAGCTGAGTAAACAATAAAAGCCGTTACACATTGTGCAACGGCTTTTAAATATAAGGCACTCGCGTACCAAATAGTTATTCTTCTATAACTACTACTCTATCTTTATTAGGAGAAACTACTTTTACAACAAGGTTGTTAAGCTTTAACATTTGTGTGCGTAATCTCGACACTGTTCTGTTCTTTTTTTCTTTTCTTTTGTATCTTGTAAATGCCATGACAGTATTTTTTAGGTCTGCGAAAGTATAAATAGTTTTGATTGTATGCAAGTTTTATAAAAAAAAAGTAGCTTTTATTTCTTGTCGTGGCAATTAAACAAACCAATTTAAGTCGTGAATTTAAACCGACATGATATCATACGCTATTTTATAATACCATTTAAATACCATTTATTTGCCTTTTAAAGGTAGCTTATCTCCTATTTATGATTAGTATTATTACAGCCGTTCATAACCAATTGGAAATGAATCAGATTTTCCTAGAAAACCTGCGAAAATACACCGTAAACCCATTTGAGTTAATTATAATAGATAATAATTCAACGGATGGTACACGCGAGTTTTTTGAAAAAGAAGGTGCTGTGGTAATTGCCAATAACGCAAATTACAGCTATCCATACACCCAAAACCAAGGGATTAAAGTGGCCAAAAACAATTTATTCGCCTTTTTAAACAACGATATTATTGTTTGCCCGCAGTGGGATCAAAAAATAATGGAAAGCATGCAAACAAACGGATTGGATTTAATTACTGTTTGTGGTATTGAGCGAATAGAAACCCCAGAACTTACCAAGAAGCTAGGTCGTAAATGGAAACGCATAAAAAACATTTTAAAGCAATTTGGCTTAAGTAAGTTTAACCTAGCCCTTATGCATAAATTAATGTATGGTAACTGGGAAAAATTTAACCAAAAGCGCGAGGATATTTTTAAAAATAAGGTGGTTGAAGGTTTTGTAGGTAACTCGGTAGTTTTTAACCGCACTGCTTTAGAAAAAATTGGCCCATGGGATGAGCGCATACAAGGTGCCGATTTTGATATTTATATGCGAAGTAAAAAACGCAACATGGAGTTTGGCGATATTAAACCATGTCACATTGCTTTAAATGTATTTAACCACCACTATATACGCATTACGGCTAAATCTAACCCCCCTGTTTTTGCTGATGCCGCAAACATGATTGCATTAGAAGAAAAATGGAGTGATGAAGAAAGAAAATTGTTGCTTAAAGATAATGTTACAACCTAGTTAGTTATTAAAAACACCTATATCCATCCAATAATATGATGCGTAAAAGCGTAATGTGCTTTTAAAATTTACTGCCATCGGCAGCCGTAATTCTTCTAACCAAAAACAGTGTAATTATAGCCGCGGCTATACTCATCAACCCAACCCAATTGTAATACAACATTTCGCCATTGCTTTGTTTAACAACCACCAAACCTGCAATGTAAGCTGCTAAACCTGCACTAAGTTGTTGCATACTTGAAACTATGCTCATAAAACTTCCACGGTTTTGGGGTTCAACAGTAGCCGTTACCATTGCTTGAGCAGGAATAAACCTTCCGCTACTTACTGAAAAGAATACAGATGTTGCAATTAAAGTAATCCAAATATCTACACGTGGCATATTGGTAATAAACAGCACTGGTATGATTGAAATACTCACAAAAATGGTGAACACTTTCAGCTTTCCTATTCTGTCGGCTAGCTTACCAATTAGTGGTGATGTAATGATGGTACTCAACCCGCCAAAAAAGTAAATTTGCTCCAATTGCCCTTCGGTAAAACCAACATTACTAACCATGTAAGGACTTAAAAAGGGTATGATACTAAAGTGGCCAAACATCACCACCATCATTAATGTAATGGCTTTTCGTTGATTTGGACTTGAAGTGATATTTTTAATTACTTGCAACACCTGAACTTGTTTGCCTGCTTGGGTATGTGTGCTTAAATTAGGTACGAATTTAAAAATGAAAAACTGAACGGGAAGGGCCAAAAAGGCTAGTACTAAAAATGGCGTATTCCAACCAAATTGGTTGGCTATGCGTAAACCAAACGGCACGCCCAACACACTTGCTATAGAAAATGCTGCCATAACAAACCCCATTGCCTGTCCCCTGCGATCAAAAGGAATTACATCGCCTACAATAGCCAAAATTACTGCACCTAACACACCACCAAACAAACCTGTAAAAATGCGGGCAATCATCAATAATTCGTAGGTATTTGCCAAACCACATAAAAGTGTACCAAGTAAAAAACCTGCATACAACACTTGTAAAAACCGTTTTCTATCAAACTTATCAATAAAAAAAGCGGTACAAAAACCTGAAAATCCTGCACTAAAAGTATAACTAGAAACCACTAAGCCAAACTGTTGCGTATTGATGTTAAAAATACGCATAAGCTGCGGACCAAGAGGCATCATGATCATAAAATCCATGATATTGGTAAAGTTAATGGCCGCTAAGGTTAGTAATAAGAGTCTTTCTTTGGTATTCATCCATGCAAATAACGACAATTAAAATCGCCACAGCCTCCAATAAAATCTTATAAGGGAAATTTAATCTCTAATTAGGGTAATGGTTCCGTGGTAAGTTTGGTCTTGGGGTTCGGTTATTAGTTTGTATTTAAACACCACAAAGTAAGTTCCTTCGGGGCATTTCGATCCATCGTTTTTATCCTTTCCATCCCAATTTATACCATCGTTATAAAATCCATCTGTAAATCCTTCAAACACCATAGTACCCCATCGGTTAAATATAAAAAGTTCATATTTTTCCCAACCATCTATATCAATATCAAAAGCATCATTGCGCCCATCGGTATTATCTGGAGTAAACACATTAGGTATCTTAACTGAACTACGTATGGGTATTGTTTTACAAACAGAATCCATACAATCTTTTGCATCAAATGCCATTAAGCATACGGTATAACGCTCCATGGTTTCCCCATAATTATGGGTTGGGTTGATGCTGTTGCTTATGTTTTGTCCTGAACTTGGCTGACCAAAATCCCAAACATACCTAACCGCACCTTGCGATAAATTGGTAAAAGGTATATTGGGGTAGTTATTAAGTTTATAAGTAAAATCGGCCAAAGGGCTTAAAACCGTAATGTCTTTTTCTGTTCCAACAACACATTGAAACTTTTGTAAGGTGATTGGATCAACCCTTATTTTGTATTTTCCAGCACTATCGTAAGTATAGGCATAATCTGTATTTACAGGCCATTGCACAGGCACATTATTAATACCCCATAACCAATTGGCTTGTATGTTATGTTGGGTGCCAAAGGCTTTGGCAATAAAAGGCACATCTATACAAACCGTATCCTCAACCATTAATCTTAGGGTATCAATTGGCAGCGCGGTTATTGTTCTTGGGTGAAACGCATTTGCATTATCCAATAAAGGAAATCGAGCTGTGCAGTTTTTAGTTTCTTTAGTAGTGGCATTGGTAATGCTGTCTTCGCCCAATAAATCTATTTTATAAGTTCCGGGTTGGGTATAGGTAAAGGTAATGTCTGAATCACTTTTGGTTGAGTAAATTGCACCTGCCTGGTTGTTAAAATACCAAATAAAATTATTGAGTGGTTGCCCTGTTTGATTGCGTAGTTTTACAGTAAATGGGATACAACCAAAAGTATCTTCTACAATAACAAATATTGGGGTTGGCCCAACAATGTTTAAGGTTACCAATGTGGTATCATAACAACCATCAACCGACTCGGAATATAGTTTGGCTGTATACTTGCCATTTTGGTTATAATATACCCCTGGCTGTTTAAGTATGCTTGTTCCTTTTCCAGCATCAAACTCCCAAAACCTACCAACAATAAGAGATGGTTTGGGTAAGCTATCACCTCGCATACCGTATGATTCGTCACTGAAAGTAACTACAGTTGGTGCACAATAAAAAGTATCGCTACTTAGCTTAGCCACTGCGCGTGTTCCATTAACAGAAATCCTGTATTTAAATCCTTGAATGGTATCAAAACATGCAACCAAACTACTGTCTTTGTAAGCCATTTTAATAAAATACACACCCACCTTAGTGTACTTGTGATTAATGGCTTCGGATCCTAGATACCAAATGTCGCTATCGCCAAAGTTCCAGTAAATACGTTCCATATTGGCATTTCGTCTTAACGTATCGTTCCAGTAATCTTTAATGGGATTATTTACATACCTTATTTTTGAATCAAAAGCTGCGAAAGAATTTACACATATTTCAGGTTTAACAATACTTAAACTTGCAATGTTACCAACCACAAAAGGTATTAAATTTTCACTAGTACAGCTGTCTTTTGTTAAGAACTTAAACGTTGCATTGTAGGTACCATTTTTAGCGTAAACATAATCAATTGACTTAACCACTGTATCTCCAACGCCATTAAAAATATAGGTATTTGGTGGTGTTCCATCTCCAAAGTCGTAAGTAAACGATAGCAAATCTTTACGAATAGAATCTACTGTATAAAATGTAACCTGATGTGGTGCACAAATATCAGTGTCAAATTCTCTTTTCATTAAGATAGATTGATAGACTTTGTTAACAGGATAACTGTAGTAAGCAGTATCATAACACTCCCCATTTTTAACAATTATCCCTAAAACCGCAATAGTATCTTTACTGCAGATATCGGTTAACTGAATATCTTGCCGGCTTAATCCAAGTGGATATTCAGCAATTTTATTCCATGATGCAAATGGACACGAAGTATCTTTCATTAGCCATGCACCTTGTGGGCCACATATTGGTTCTATTCGGGGAAATTGGACTTCGTATTTTTCTAAAGTACATTTATTAAATAATATTTCTACTCTTGGCATTGGCGGAAAAACGGCAGAGTCCCATCCTGCCTTTGGCAAAGCCAACCTTAAGTACTTATATACGGTGTCAGTGCAACCAATTATAGTGTCTCTTACAATAAGACTTACTTTATAACACCTTTTATTGGGAAACCGGTAATGGTGTTTTACCATTACTGAATCGGTACTATAACGGCAATTTTGGTTAACGTTTATACCGAGTTTAGTATTTGTTGTACAAGGTGGTGCATACCCATCATCAAAATCCCATAAATAAGTGAGGTTACTGTTGGCGTAATAACAATTCCCATCCTTAAATGCCAGTCTTACCGTATCAGACGAATTACATTGAATATGTCTTTGAACTTCAGTGGTTGTATCTTCTATAATGGCTTTGGGGCCATATACAGTTACAGTGGTATCAGTTAAAAATGAGCAACCAAAATAATTGAACCTTAATA
>CALPIR020000139.1 GCA_943323675.2 Chitinophaga pinensis
GCGAACAAAGTACATCCCTGAGCTCAACTCGTTTAATTCTGTTAGTTGGTAAGCTGTGGTTCCTTTGTTTAATTCCATGCTGAAATTACGTACCATCTTGCCATTACCATCTAGTAAATAAACCTCTGCTGTTGTTGCTGCTGATTCTGTTAACTCTACGGTAAATTCATCTTTAAACGGATTTGGATAAATGGTAGTTGACGTATTACCATAAACATTAGTACTTAATTTTATTACATCGCTGTATTCAAACTTACCATCTAGATCAATTTGTTTTAATCTGTAGAATGCAGTTTGTTGGCTGATAAACACATCAACATCAGTAAAGCTATATGCTTTTTTAATGCTGCTATTTATATTGCCTTTTACAAAGCCTATGTATTCAAAACTCACTCCATCAGCAGATTTTTCTACTTCAAATCCACGGTTGTTTCTTTCTGATGCCGTTATCCATATTAGCTGGGCATCATTACCAACTATTTTTCCATTTAAGCTTGCCAATTCAACAGGCAACGGTGCATTTAAGTCGGTACCGGTAAATATACCAAATGATGAATTTGCAGTAGTTGTTGCAATGGTGCTTTGCGTTGTATTTACAATACTTGATGGATCAAACAACCAACTTGCATTTCTTCTAGCTACACGTAAACTGCCCTCTCCTTGTACTGTTCCTATTAATGCTGGATCGTAATTAAGCGTGATTTGGTAAGTATAACCAGAACCTCCAGTAGCATCTACTTGTAAATATGCATGCATAAACCTTGTTCCTGCACTTACGGATGGTGGATTAACGCCACTATAATAATTTGCAGATAATGAAGATGGAGCAGTACCTGAAGCACCCCAATTTATTGTTGCCAAAGTTCTTCCTGCAAACGAAACTGTAGTAATGCCATTTAATGCAGGCGCACCATTAATAGTAGCTGCGGGAGATATTGATGTTGAGTTAAATTCGTGTGCACCTATATCAGTACCAAAACCAAATGTTGTTGTTCTTGCACTACCAATAAAATCAGTATTGATATTAGCAGATGCAACACCCGCAATACCTTTACCATTTAAGTACCAATTTTGCGGTGCAACAGTATTTACATTGAGGTTGCCATTTACAATATCAGTAAATAAAGCTGTTGGATTAACTAATGAACTAATCTCCGACCAAGAATTTCGACTGGTATTGGTGATTGCAATCCAAGAAGCAAAGTTATGATCTGAGGTACCCCACAAACCAACTGTAGATGCCGAACTTGAAGACAAGAAATTGTAATTTACATTTAACCAACCCGATCCAAAGGGTGTTCCTGCAACTTCATTAGCAATCGCATAGTTTTTGGTTGATCCGCCTGAACGGTTATTGATAAATGCATTGTTAATCAAATTCACTCCGGAAGCTACCTCAAAAGTTGAATTAGCCCCTCTATGGAATGCGTATGAAGCAAGGCTACCTGAAGCTACAGTACCTGTAACTAAAACGGTATTGTAGTATGCATTTACATCGAAACTACTACTTGTCGGCAACCAAATGCCATTAAACTGAACGTTATTGGTTTGGTTATTACCTAAGGTAATTTGGTTATTAACCAAATCAACAAAATTTACAACATTGAATAATACAACTCCGGATGCAGTTGGCATTGGGTTTACAGCATTTGACGTACTCAAGTTTCGAATATCATAAATTCTATTATTTGATACCCTTACCGCATTTGCACTTTGAATTAACAAACCTGATGCATTACTTGTAATTGGTGAGTTGTTAGCTGCAGAGATATTGTAAATAACGTTATTACTTACAATTGGCCCTGCATTTGTTGTACCTGCAAGGCTTATACCAAATATGCTACTTGCTGTACTAGATAATGATGTATTACTAGAAAGTGTTGAAAGATTAAACACTCGATTGTTGCTAATATTTGCAACAGTTGAACCTGTCATTTGTATACCACCAAGTGATACGTTTGTTTGGGCTCCACTTGCATTAATATTTGCAATTATATTACCTATTATTTGTACCGATGGATCAATATTAACTGTTGATGTAACATTAATACCTCTTGTTGTACCATTGGTATTGTTCACAATACTGTTATTTCCAACAACTGTTCCAATTACATTACCAGACACTGTTGTTATACCACCTGATATTGTAATGCCTGTAAATGATACGCTATTACCTGGACTATTTATAAATATACCCGCAATGCGATTATTCGAAATAATAGTAGGCACAGTAACTGTTGTATTAATAGCAATTGCATTGTGAGTGGTTGGAGGCGCCAATTCAATAGATCCAACTAGGGTAGAATCACCAATCATATTACCTATTAGGTTGGTTCTTCCTGATGTGACAAGAATACCATTCCATTGCACACCTGAACTTGTTTGTACAAACTTCATATTGCGTATGGTATTATTTGAAACTTGTGTAGTTAAATTATTACCTACAGCTATCTGTATACAATTCCATGCAGCAAGCACGCTACTGTTCCAAGATGAACCACCTGCTAAAGGTGTTGTACCTCCAATAAAGTTATTTGTTATTATATGGCCTTCAGAAATTGCACCACCATTAAAACGAATTGATAATGGATTTGCTGTAATCAATGGTAAGTTGTTATAAAAGCTATTGTTCGTTACAATCCATCCATTCCCTGAACCAGCATCAACATTTAAATATACTGATGAAGCATTTAAGAAATTACATCCAGTAATTACATTGTTTGAGTTAAGCACAGTTCCAGAATTAAAGCTGTTAACTAACCCTGCAGGAATACCAGAAGGAAAGGCTAATGATTGATCATTTCTAATGATACAGTTTGTTATACTATCTTGGCTATTGCCAATTGAACCTGTATTACCAGCAAACGAAACCACACCACCATTAACAACTAAAGGAGATGTTGTATTAGCCGATTCGATGGTTAAATTATTTAACCTGCATTGGGTTGAACCATTGGTAAATAATACTGCAGGCGCAGAAGTTGAACTATTCCTGATGGTCAACAGGTTTAAGTTGTTATTGCTACTTAAATCTGGAATACCTGTTATTTTAATTCTATCTGCTCCATTTAATCTTATTAAACCTGAAGCCGCGTTACCAGATAAAACTCTATTTATTGTTGCAGAAGAATCTGGTCTAATGTTAATTGTAAACGATCCAGAACCAGCACCATCTTCACCAAGTTGATTCAACGAAACACTTCCTGGTTCAACAATATTACTTGTAATAACTGCTGTTATTGAACCTCCTATTGTATTATTATTTAAAAACTCAAACAACCCACCTGCACCACTTAATGTGGTATAAGTTTGTCCGTTTCCTACATAAAACTTACTACCTGCAGAAATGGTTGGTAATAGGTTGTAAAAATCTGTAACAGTGGGCTCGTTTGTGATGGTATTTACATTTGTACCTATTGCTAGTGGTCGCTGTGAGGTAAGGTTCCCGCCAACACTATCCTCCGCTGCAATGTAGTAATAAATGGTGTCTCCATTAGTTACACCACCAATTGGGCCATACAAAATATCAAAACTATAATTAGCTTGAGTAGGTGTTCCTGATGCGCTTGATGGTAAATTACTAAACCATGATCCGAATAAGCCCTTTTTATAGTATACCCTTGGCGAACTTGTATTCAAATTAAGTGGTACACCAACATTATCGCGGATAAACACACCAGAAATGGTAAGAGGTCCAAATAAATTACCTTGATTGTTAATAGGAGTGTATGTTATCCTTGGAGGAAAAATATCTGCGCTTAGTGTAAAGTTACCAGCGTCTGCACCAACGTCAACAGCCCCGTTTGTTGCACGGTTATTGCCATCAAAATCATCAACAACAACAGAAAGAGACAAATCACCACTTGCTTCAGCCGGGTTGGTTAATTGTAAATGCAAGTCAATGCTTGATGCATCTCCCGTTGGGTTTACAAACTGAGGGTTTGCACTTCCGCTCTGCAAATCATACGCTGTGTTTCTGGCCCAACCACTTAAACCTCCTAATGTTGCATAGTCAATTAAGTTGGTACCACCAATAATCCCACCAACTCCGTTTGCTTGTAAAATATTATAGTTTGACAACAATGAAGTTGGATTAGCAGGCAAACCTGGAAATCTTAGTGCGAAATGTTTCCCCGCTGCAGATGCGCCATTTGAGGTAGCATTTACAAAAATATTGTTACGAATATCATTAATGTTAGTGCCTGATGGTGTTCCATTCATTCTAATACATGCTGTAACTGCAATACCAGAAATAGGCGCACCTCCAAGGTAAACAGAGTTATGGAAGTATTCAAAGTTACCTGATACATCGTTTAAAAATCCATATACTTCATAAGCTCCAGCATTTAATGTTCCTGCAGAATCAATACCCAAACGAATCATGTTGTTGGCGTATCTTGTAAACGAACCAGAGTTTTGTTGAATTCCGATCATCCGTCCTAAGCCTGATGTTGTCAATTTAAAACTATGAATAAAGTTTCTGTTTACGTTATTTACCACATTGGTGGTTGTCCCTTGATAAAGTAAACCAATAATGTTTACATTACCAGCTGTACCTAGACCATCTAAAGCAAAAATCGTATTTTGATTCATGTTCATTTGGCTTCCAGAGCCATTATGCATAATTCCAATTATACCTGAACTTGTACTCGTGTTGCTTGAAATTGTATTTGATTTAATGCTATGAACGGTGTTGTTATTGATAAAATGACCACTACCAGACGACTGCATAATACCAATAGTTTGGGTTGTGTTTGGAGATTGTGTGTTATAGTTTAAGTGCCTGACTACATTATTACTGATAACTTGTCCGGGATTAAAACTGCTATTCCAAATACCTATTAAACCCGCACCAGTTGATGATGAGATATTTTGTACCCTCGTATTAATATTTTCAACCAAATTATTTGTAATGATGGCAAGTCCACTGCTAGATACTATACCCATGGTTTGATTTAAAGAGAAAATACCTGTATTAATGTTTGAAAGGTTCCTGATAGTATTCGAATTCACTTGAATACTTGTTGTTGAACTAGAAATACTAATACCTATCATATGAGCAGAAATGCTCGAACTAGTTGACCCACTAGAATCTCTGAGGTTACTAATGAGGTTGCTATTGATTTGTAGTAATCCAGTTTGATTCCATGCTCTAATACCATTAATTGTAGCCGTGTTTGAAGCAGTAGAATTGTTAACGAGGCCAGAAACAATGTTATTGTTGATAATGCTGTTTGAGCCCGTTTGACAACTAATACCAATCATTGTAGAGCTACTACCTGAGTTAATAATATTTAGAGGATTTAATGTATCACCTACATAATTATTTAATATGGTTGCAACACCACCACCATTATTAATTTGTATTCCTGTAAATGTGCTTGCCAAGGCATTGTTCATCAATACGTTTGAAACCCTATTGTTTGCTATATAAGTACCAGTTACTGCTCCTGAGGTTACGTTTATACCCGTAAATGCAACAGTAGGTGAAATATGCCAAGTGCTATTTAATCCGTACCAGTTACCCCCAATAATATTACCAAAAATGGTGTCATTATTTGATAAATTACCAGGAGTAAAATTAATTACAGTAGGAGATGTGTTATGAATATTAAGGGTATCTTGGAAAAATACATTGTTCTTAATCCTTAAGTTGTTACCCATACCCGAACCTATTGAAATCGAATTCAGGTTCATGCCATAAAATACCGAATTTTCTATTAATAGGTTTTCATTTTCTCTATTCACACCTGTTGTTCCAGATGCTGCTAATAATATTCCAGGTAAACTTCCGCCACCAGTTGTTCTTCTAAAAATTGAATTACCAATGTATACGTTATCATTTCCTGTTGCTATTGATGATTGACTAATTCTTAATGCGCCACCTGAAGTAGGTGCGGTACCAGTATTGCTTGTTTCAAATATTACACTTTGTATAAAAATATTAGTAGCATCGTTTAAAATGGTTAAAGCAGGTTGCGATGTTGCCAAATTTCTAATTACTAATGTAGTATCATTAATTGTTCCATTATTGGCATATCCTAGTATTCTTACCCTATCACTACCATTTAACCTAAGTAAACCATCTGTATTAGTAACATTACCCGTTAATATGGTTTGATTAGGGCCAGCAGGACGAATTGTTAATGTGTAACCAAAGTTAGCAACTGAAATACCATTTGTTTCCAACCATTGATTTAAGGCCAC
>CALPIR020000140.1 GCA_943323675.2 Chitinophaga pinensis
CGAACCCAGGACCCCTACATTAAAAGTGTAATGCTCTACCAGCTGAGCTACGAAATCGAAATACGTGTTATTAGAAAAAAAAAGCAATCATTTCTGATTGCTTGGTTGTGATTCCGCTGGGATTCGAACCCAGGACCCCTACATTAAAAGTGTAATGCTCTACCAGCTGAGCTACGAAATCAATTCCTTTTGTTTAACGAAACTAGGAGTGTTTCGGTTTTTTACTTAACCATTTGTGGTGGTTGAGCGGGTGCAAAGATAGGAAGCCTTTTCAATTGAACAAATGTGAGGCTAAATATTTTCGTCTTTTTTTGCTTGCCCCCTTTTTATGAGGCACTTATTTTTGTTATGATACTGTTAAATGGTCTGTTTTTTCAAGCGCTTTGCGCTGTTCGCTATTCTTTTGTTTCTAATACCACAAAAGGCACAATCATTTCTTCTAAACTAATACCGCCATGCTGAAAAGAGTTGGTGTACATATTTACATGGTAATTGTAATTGTTTGGGTAAGCCATAAAATCGTTGCCAGTTGCAAATACATAACGGCTGCTTACGTTTGGTTTAGGCAAAAAGGCCTCAGCCGGATCTTTTACTGTAAACAATTCACTTTCGTTGTAGTTTAAATTTTTACCATGTTTGTACCTTAAGTTGGTACTTGTACTTCTGTCGCCAATAATTTTTACCGCATTTTTTACCCTAATGCTGCCATGGTCGGTGGTAATAATAATTTTAGCTTTTTTACCCGCAATACGTTTTAAGGCATCAAACAAAGGCGAATGCTCAAACCAGCTGGCCGTTATGCTGCGGTATGCAGCTTCATCTTCGGCTAGTTCCTTCATTACATTCATTTCGGTACGCGCATGGCTAAGCATGTCTACAAAGTTGTATACAATTACATTAAACTTATTGTTAAACATGTTAGGTATGTCATCTACCAATCGTTTGCCATTATCAAAGTTGGTAATTTTGGTGTAGCTAAATTTTTCTTTGTAACCCAAGCGGTTAAGCTGTATGCCCAATAGTTCTTCTTCGTGCAAGTTTTTACCTTCATCTTCTTCTTCATCAACCCAAAGCTTAGGATATGATTTGGCTATTTCGCTGGGCAGCATGCCGCTAAAAAAAGCATTGCGCGCATAGTGTGTGGTGGTAGGTAAAATGGTTAAGTAATTGTCATCAGTGGTTAATCTAAAATGTTCGTTTAACTGACTCTGAATAACTTTCCATTGGTCGTACCTGAAGTTGTCTAACAAAATCAAAAACACAGGAACATTGCTTTTTAACTCGGGTAGTACCTTGTTTTTTATTGCATTATGACTCATAACGGGTGTGTTTTGATCAGGTTTGCGCAAAAAATTGGTAAAGTTCTTTTTAATAAATTTGGTCCACTCGCGGTTGGCTTCAGTTTTTTGCATCATTAAAATCTCGTCCATCCCCGTATCATTACTAGCGGATAATTCCAGCTCCCAATACACCAGTTTTTTGTACAAGTTAACCCACGAGGTATAGTCGCTCACTTCATTAAGCTCCATACCAATATGCCTAAACTCCTGTTGATAGGTTTGTGCTGTTTTTTCGCTCACCAACCTTTTGTTGTCTAACAACTTTTTAATAGAGAGTAATATTTGGTTCGAGTTAACAGGTTTTATTAAGTAATCGGCAATTTTACTACCAATGGCATCTTCCATGATATGCTCTTCTTCGCTTTTGGTAATCATTACCACGGGCACGTCTGGCAATAAACTTTTAATGGGGGTAAGGGCTTCTAAGCCACTAATACCAGGCATGTTTTCATCTAAAAAAACAATATCGTAGTGCTTGTTTTTACAAGCTTCTATGGCATCATTTCCACTGGTAACCTTATCAACGGTGTAACCTTTATTGGTTAAAAAAATAATATGTGGTTTGAGTAATTCTATTTCATCATCAGCCCAAAGGATGCAGGTATTGTTCATATAAAGATTATTTTTGCTAAGTTGTGTATATCAAGAAACGAATTAGTAGACAAATATTGTGCAAAGCTTCCCAAACAAAAAGAAAATAATTAACGACCCTGTTTATGGGTTTGTAAATATAACCTCAGAATTAATTTTTGATTTAATAGAACACTCCGTATTTCAGCGTTTACGCAGAATAAAACAGTTGGGGTTGTCTAACTTGGTATACCCAGGTGCTTTACATACTCGCTTTCAGCATGTAATTGGTGCCATGAGTTTAACTGCTCAGGCGGTTGATGTGCTAAGAGCCAAAGGCATAGAAATTACCGATGAGGAAAAGGATGCTGTTTGTGCGGCTGTTTTATTGCACGACATTGGCCATGGGCCATTTAGCCATACACTTGAACAAGTGTTGATAAAAGAGGTGCACCACGAACAACTTTCGTTGGCTTTTATGATGATGTTAAACGAAGAGTTTAATGGAAAACTGGGTAAGTGTATTCAAATATTTACCAACCAATACCATAAAAAATTCTTGCATCAATTGGTAAGCAGTCAGTTAGATATGGATAGGCTAGATTACTTACGTAGAGATAGTTTTTACACAGGTGTACAAGAGGGTGTAATTGGCCACGATCGCATCATAAATATGCTAAATGTATATGATGATGAGCTGGTGATTGACGAAAAAGGAGTGTACAGCATCGAGAAATTTTTGATTGCACGCAGGCTCATGTATTGGCAGGTTTATTTACATAAAACGGTAATTGCTGCCGAAACACTTTTGGTTAAAGTCATGCAACGTGCCAGCTATTTGGCCAACAAAGGAGTAGATTTATTTGCTTCGCCCGACTTTAAATTCTTTTTGTACGAAAAACCGGGAGCCGAGCAATTGTTAAATAACCCAGAGGTGTTGATGCGTTACAGCAAGCTTGATGACAGCGATATATTTCTATCTATAAAAGTTTGGTGCGATCATAGCGACAAGGTATTAAGTGATTTGTGTACCCAAATTAGGGATAGGCATTTGCCCAAAATTGAGTTAAAAAACGAAGAACCTTTTAACCCAAGTAGGGTTAACGAACTTAAACAGCAAGTTGCTAAACAAAAGGGAATTAGCCTCGAAGATGCCGAGTATTATGTATTTACCGATAGTGTGAGTAACAAAGCTTACAGTCCCGAAGGTTTTAACATAAAAGTTTTGTACAAAAACGGCACCACGGCTGATATTACAGCCGCATCTGATCAGTATAATATATCTGCCTTGGCAAAGTCGGTTACCAAATACTTTTTATGTTACCCGAAAAATATATAAATTGCCGGGCTAACACGTGATTTTAGTTAACGTAAATTAATGCAAATATCAGTAAAGGAACTTAGCAAGCTGCTTCAGGGCGAGGTTATTGGTGATGAAAATGCACTACTACATACCGTTGCCAAAATTGAAGAAGGCCAACCCGGAGCATTATCGTTTTTAGCTAACCCCAAATACGAACCACACATTTATACCACACAAAGTACAGCTGTGTTGGTTAATCGCTCGTTTAATCCCGAATCGCCCATTGCTACTACTTTAATTAAAGTGGATGATGCTTACCAAGCCTTTACTTATTTGTTAGAACAGTTTGCAAATGTGGGCAAAGGCGCAGCAGGCGTTGATAAAACAGCGGTGTTAGAGGCCAGTGCAAAGGTTCATTCGAGTACTTTTGTAGGTGCATTAACATACATTGGTCAGGAAGCAGAAATTGGCGAAAAATGCCAAATACATCCTCAGGTTTATATTGGTGCAGGTGTTAAAATTGGAAACAATGTAACCTTGTATGCTGGGGTAAAAATTTACCATTTGTGCACCATTGGCGATAATTGCATTGTGCATGCAGGTGCTGTTATTGGCAGTGATGGTTTTGGTTTTGCGCCATTACCTGACAGAAGTTACAAAAAGATACCTCAAACAGGTAATGTAATTGTAGAAGCTGATGTAGAAATAGGAGCCAATTGCACCATAGATAGAGCAACCATGGGTAGTACCGTAATTCGAAAGGGTGCAAAATTGGATAATTTGGTACAAGTGGCGCACAATGTAGAAATTGGCGAGCACACCGTTATCGCTTCGCAAAGTGGTATAGCTGGTAGCACAAAAATTGGCAAATACTGTGTAATTGGCGGACAAGTTGGTTTTGCTGGGCATATTACCATTGCTGATGGAAGTCAGTTTGGTGCACAAAGCGGAGTAGGCGGAAACATTACACAAACCAACGGAAAATGGTTTGGTAGCCCAGCTATAGAATTACGTCAGGCATTAAAAGCAGGCGTGGTGTATCGCAAACTACCCGAGTTAGAAAAAAGGGTACAAGAGTTAGAGAAATTATTAAAAGAGATAAAATAAAAGACATTAAATAGTGAAACAAACTACAATAAAAAAGGCCGTAAGTATTAGTGGTGTAGGTTTGCATACCGGACAAAATGTAACGCTTACTTTTCTTCCTGCAATCGAAAATCATGGCATTAAATTCCAACGTGTTGATTTACCAGGTCAACCAATTGTTGATGCTGATGTAGATAATGTAGTTGATACCTCAAGAGGTACTACCATAGAACAAAATGGAGCCCGTGTGGCAACAGTGGAGCATGTTATGGCTTCATTGGCAGGATTAGAAATAGACAATTGTTTGTTACAAATTGATGCCACCGAAACACCAATTATGGATGGTAGTTCACGTTATTTTATAAAAGCACTTAAAGATGCGGGTATCCAAGATCTGGAAGCAGAACGCGAATATTTTTCTGTGCCGCATAATGTATACTACAACGAAGTGGAGAAAAATATTGAAATGATTGCCATGCCTTTAGACGATTATCGTTTAACGGTTATGGTAGATTACAATTCTCCGGTTTTGGGTAGCCAACATGCATCTGTTACCAGCCTTAAAGAGTTTGAAACAGATATAGCAAGTTGCCGCACATTTTGCTTTTTACACGAACTTGAAATGTTGTTAAAACATGGTTTAATACAAGGTGGCGATTTAAACAATGCCATTGTAATTGTAGACCGTGTAATTGAAGATGAAGAGATGGACCATTTGGCTAAGTTGTTTAACAAACCCAAAGTGGAAGTGCGAAAAGAGGGTATCTTAAACAATGTGGAGCTGCGTTTTCATAACGAACCTGCTAGACATAAATTATTAGATTTAATTGGCGATTTAGCCTTGATAGGCACCCCTATAAAAGCACAAATAATGGCGGCTCGCCCAGGCCACGCTGCCAATGTAGAGTTTGGTAAACGTATCAAAGCATTAATCAAAAAAACGCGCTCAACCAATAATATACCTAAGTACAACCCCAACAAAGAACCCATTTATAACATCAACGACATCTCTCGTTTTTTACCACATAAATACCCATTTTTGTTGGTTGATAAGATCATTGACATGGGGAAAAATTACATTGTGGCCGTTAAAAATGTAACCATCAATGAACCCTTTTTCCCCGGACATTTTCCTAATAACCCAGTTATGCCGGGTGTCTTAATTATTGAGGCGATGGCACAAGCGGGTGGGGTAATGATTTTATCGCAGGTAGAAGATCCCGAAAACTACAATACCTATTTTATGAAAATAGATAATGCCAAGTTTAAGGAAAAAGTGTTACCTGGTGATACCTTGGTTTTAAAACTTGATATGATTGCGCCAATTCGCAGGGGAGTTTGTGTAATGAAAGCACATGCCTATGTGGGAGAAAAGTTAGTTTGCGAAGCTGAACTAATGGCTCAGGTAGCAAAAAAAATAATTTAATTGATACGGATAAGCATTAAGCAAAAACGATAATAACTAATGATTCAAACTTTAGCATACATTGATCCTCAGGCCAAAATAGCGGCAAATGTGGTGGTTGAACCATTTACGGTAATACACAAAAACGTAACCATTGGAGAAGGATCTTGGATAGGTCCTAATGTTACCATATTTCCCAACACCAAAATTGGAAAGAACTGCAAAGTGTTTCCAGGCGCAGTATTGGGTGCAGTACCTCAAGATTTAAAATTTAATGGCGAGGAAACCGAAGTAATTATTGGTGATAATACCACCATTCGTGAAGCGGTTACCATTAACCGTGGTACGGTTGATAAAATGAAAACACAGGTAGGTAAAAATTGCCTGTTAATGGCTTACGTTCATTTGGCACACGATTGTATGGTTGGCGATAATGTAATTATTGCCAATGGGGTACAAGTAGCAGGGCACGTTACTATAGA
>CALPIR020000141.1 GCA_943323675.2 Chitinophaga pinensis
CTAACTGATCAATGGCCAATTTGTAAATAAGTGAGCCTGTTCTATTCGGGCCTGTCCATAATTCTACTGAACCTTCCCTTGCATAACTACCTGATGATTTAAAAGCTGTTCCAGCAATATTCCACCATCCTCCTTCTTGAACGGCTTCGCTACTGCTCGAGGCATTGTGGCAGCTCATACAGTTTTGTCCAGATTTATGGCTTTCATCATCACCAGCAATACTTTCTTTGGCGGTTTTTTGGATGTCATCATAATGGCTACAACTGCTTATGCCAATTACAATAAGCGAAATTACTAATAAGGATTTATTCATTTTTTTTAATTGTTTAGATAACCAGCGTTTGCCCACTTTTGTATAATGGTGATTTTACATGCCTCTATTTTGTTTCCGCCTTTGGGCATAGGACTAATGCCTAACAAATGATTGATACTGCCCAACAGTTTACCACTTTGAGTTTCTTGTTTAATATAGGAGTAATTGCTTAAATTTATTCCGCCTTGAGGATTACTGTTGCCATGACAACCCATGCACGAATTGTTAACGATGGTTTGCACTGCTCCAAAATTAAATGTGTTGGTATCGCATCTAATAATATTTGTGTTACGTGCACCTTGATTTATCCATTTAACAATTAATGCTATTTGTTCTTGGTTTAGTGGTGGTGTTGGTGGACGAGGCATGCGTTTATCAGGGTCGGTTTCCAATAAAACCGCGTAAAGTTCACTGTTGTTCGGGTCAAAAGCGCTTACTTTTCCCGTATTTATAACGTTATTGTAGTTGTTAAGTACAACACCTTCAGCAGCAGTAGTAGCGTCATGGCAACCTGTCATTGCACAATTTCCAACAAGTAATGGCAATATCTCTGTTTGAAAACTAACAGAATCGTTGGTGTAATTATTGTTTAAATCGGGTGCGATGTCTTCTTGTGGGTTATGTTTACAAGAAAGTAGGCTTAGCATAATAATTACACCAATTATTGGGAGTATGATTTGTGTTTTAATCATAGTTGCAATGTAGTAAACTTTTAAAATCAATTATATGATAAAAGTATTAAAATGCACCTTATTACCTGCTTTTGTACGAGGTATTGGTAAGACTATTTTGTACTAAAATTCTGAGGCTTTCATGAATTCCAACAACCTACTATTTCCCGAACTTCTGATGAGTGATTTTTCGCCTTCCCATTCTTTTTTACCTTGATAAATGTATATGATGTTATCACCCATATCGAATAAACTTTTCATATCGTGGGTATTAATAACAGTGGTGATATTATACTCTATGGTAATTTCTTTAATTAACTTATCTATTAGGCGAGAGGTAAGTGGATCTAGTCCAGAGTTAGGTTCATCACAAAATAAATATTTTGGGTTTAAAGCTATGGCGCGTGCAATACCTACACGTTTTTTCATGCCACCACTAAGGTTGGATGGGTATAGTTTATTTACGTTAGCGAGGTCTACTCTTTTTAAACAAAAGTTAACTCTTTCCAAAACTTCTTCCGCTGTCATTTGGGTAAACATACGCAAAGGAAAAGCAATGTTGTCTTCAACACTTAAGGAATCAAAAAGTGCTGTGCCTTGAAATAACATGCCAATTTCTTTTCTAATCAGTTTACGTTCTTCATAGCTTTTATTCACAAAATCATCTTGACCGTAAAAGATTTCACCTTGGTCTACATCTATTAAGCCCACCATGCATTTCATCATAACACTCTTTCCGCTACCGCTTGCACCAATAACGAAATTAGCCTTGCCCGGATAAAAGCTAGCTGAAATATCATCAAGCACAATTTTACCGTTGAAACTTTTTTTAATGTTTTTTAATTGAATCATAGGTTTAGGCCCCCAATAAAATATCAGAAAGTATGTAGTCGAAAATAATTACCGCAACAGCACTATATACAACAGCCATTGTGCTGCTTCTTCCTACCTCAAGTGCACCGCCTTCTGTACGGTAGCCGTGGTAAGCACTTATACTTGTTATTAAGAAAGCAAAAGTGGTAGATTTAATTAAGGCAAACCAAACCGAGAAAGGCACAAAGTCTGTACGTAAGCCTCTAACATAGGCATCAACACTAATAATATCGCCCATAACACCAGATATAGCGCCTCCTATAATAGATAGCACCATGGCATAAACTACCAAAAGTGGAATAGTTAATACACCAGCTAATATTTTAGGCAAAACCAAATAATTAGCAGAATTAATACCCATAATTTCTAAGGCATCAATTTGTTCGGTAACTTTCATTGTGCCCATTTCTGATGCAATGCTACTGCCCACTTTACCTGCCAAAACCAAACAAGTAATGGTTGGCGAAAACTCGTAAATATTACTATCTCTTACAAAGGTGCCTAGCATATAATCAGGCACCAAGCCACTTACCAATTGTACACCAATTTGTATGGTTGATACTGCACCCGTGAATACAGAAATTAACGAAACAATGCCAAAAGAACCTACACCAATTGAACTCATTTCGAGTAATGTTTGTTTCGCGAAAACCTTAAACCGCTCGGGGCGTTTAAACAAGCCAAGTAAAAACAAGGTGTAGTTACCAAAATGCTCAAAAAACTTCATAGAAAACCTTAGTTGTATTTGGCTGTAAATATATGCATACTTAAGCCTATTTTTGACCTTTTAATTTTATAAACAAAATCAAGTATGCAAAGAACCATTGTTGTAACAGGTTGTACCAAAGGAATAGGTTTAGCAATTGTAGAAACTTTTGCCCACATGGGATTTAATGTGGCTGGTTGTGCGCGTAATGAGAATGAACTAATAGAACTAGCTAATAAGTTAAACGTAATTAATCCCGATGGCAAGCACACCATGTTGGTGTGTGATGTGAGTAGTACCGATGAGGTTAAACTATTTATTGATACAATAAACAATACATATAACCGTGTTGATGTTTTGGTTAATAATGCAGGCGTGTTTATTCCTGGTAAAGTGATTGAGGAAAAAGAAGGAACACTCGAACATTTATTACAAACTAATGTTACCAGTGCATACCATATTAGTCGTGGTTTTTTACCTGCCATGATGAAAGATAAAAGTGGCCATATATTTAATATTTGTTCTATTGCAAGTTTACAAGCCTACGAGGCGGGTGGTTCATACAGTATAAGCAAATTTGCCATGTTAGGTTTAAGCAAACAATTACGTCACGAATTGAAAAATTATGGTGTTAGAGTAACTGCTGTGATGCCCGGTGCAACCCTAACCAATGCATGGGCAGGGGCTGATTTTCCTGCCAGTAGATTTATACAGGCAGATGACGTGGCAAAAACTATTAAGGCAGTTTATGAGTTAAGTAGTAGTGCTGATGTAGAGGAGATTGTTATTCGACCACAGCTGGGCGACATCTAAAAATTGATCTTTAATTTTAAGCACTTTAAATACATATATTTACATCGTTTAGAAATATAATTCGCATGCAAGATTCTCAAGATATAGCAGGTTTTTGTGGTAGTTTACACCAATATACACGTAGGAAAACATCAACAGTAAAAATTGGTGATTTATACATGGGCAGTGATTACCCCATCCGTGTTCAAAGCATGACCACTACAGATACCATGGATACTGCTGGTTCTGTGGCACAAATAGAACGTATGGTGCAAGCAGGATGTGAGTTAGTGAGATTAACCGCGCCCAGTATTAAAGAGGCCAAAAATCTTGAGAATATAAAAGCTGCGTTGCATGCTCGTGGTATTTATGTTCCTTTAGTGGCTGATATACACTTTACACCAAATGCGGCAGAAGTTGCTGCTAGAATAGTAGAAAAAGTGCGTGTTAATCCGGGTAATTATGCGGATAAAAAGAAGTTCGATATTATAGAATACACTGATGCAGATTATGCAGAAGAGCTAGATCGTATAAGAGAAAAGTTTACCCCATTGGTACGTATTTGTAAAGAATACGGAACAGCCATGCGTATTGGTACTAATCATGGAAGTTTAAGCGATAGAATCATGAGTAGATATGGTGATTCTCCACTTGGAATGGTAGAAAGCGCCATGGAGTTTTTGCGTATTTGTGAAGATGAAGGGTTTTATAATATTGTGTTGAGTATGAAAAGCAGCAACACCCAAGTGATGGTGGAAGCTTATCGTTTATTGGTTAAGACAATGAATGAAAACAACATGATGTACCCATTACATTTAGGGGTTACAGAAGCTGGTGATGGGGATGATGGACGTATAAAAAGTGCATTGGGTATTGGTGCTTTACTAGAAGATGGAATAGGGGATACCGTTCGTGTATCATTAACGGAAGATCCTGAATTTGAAGTGCCTGTTGCACAAAAGTTAGTGGCCAGGTATAGCAATCGTGATGCGCATCAACCAATAAAAAACATTTGTAGCCCAAGTAACGATTGGAATCCATACGATTACCGTAAACGCAGCTCACATGAAATTGGAAATATTGGCGGTACAAATGTACCTCGTGTGGTTGCTGATTTTAGTTTGAATACAACTACTACCCCAAGCCACTTAAATGAAGTGGGTCATATTTATGATGTTAAACTCGATAAGTGGCACATGGCCGATTTGGGTTGTGATTACATTTATTTCGGTAAAAACACGATTAATTTTATGTTGCCAAATGGTGTTAAAGGAATTTATGATGCCACTACTTGGAATTTACTTACTGATAAAAGCAACAATTTCCCGGTTTACACAGCAGAAGAATACTTAAACAGTTCTATGCTCAGCTCAACGCTTAATTTTATAAAACTCACAACGGACGAAATTAATAACGAATTATTAATAAAATTGAGCACCTCCCAAAATGTGGTACTCATGCTAGATAGCAACAACCAACATGCAATGGCTGATTTACGCAATGCTTTTTTTACATTAACATTAAAGCAATTGCAAACGCCCGTGTTTGTTGTACGTAGTTACGATACCCATAACGAAGAAGAGTTCATGCTTCATGCATCAACAGATTGCGGTAGTTTGCTGGTAGATGGGTTTGGTGATGGCATTATGCTAAGCGATAGTAAAATAAAACAATACCGTGTTAATCAAATAGCTTTTGGAATTTTACAGGCGGGAAGGGCGCGCATCACCAAAACAGAATACATTAGTTGCCCAAGTTGTGGTAGAACATTATTTGATCTGCAAGAAACCACAGCCATGATTCGCAAAGAAACCGACCATTTGAAGGGTGTTAAAATTGCCATTATGGGCTGTATTGTTAACGGTCCTGGAGAAATGGCTGATGCCGACTATGGTTACGTTGGTAGTGGCGTGGGTAAAATTACACTTTACCGTGGTAAAGAGGTGGTTAAAAAAGGGATTGAGAAAGAAACAGCGGTAAAAGAATTAATTGGATTGATTAAGGAAGATGATAAGTGGATCGAAAAATAAGCAAGGTTGCGTCTTGCTGCAACTTTTTTTTGTATCTATGCGTCTTTACTTTGATAAAATCTAAAAAAGATTAGTTTTGTCAAAAAATTTAGGATTTTAAAATTAATATAACTGAAAATAATTATGAAAAAGCTATTACTAAGCGCATCAATGCTTCTTACAGCTGGTTTTGCTTTTGCTCAAATGGGCAACAGCACGGCTCCAGTTAAAGAAGGTAACGTAGAATTACGTGTAAAATCAATTCCAGTGGTTGTAAATACTGCTAATGTTAACTCAACTAGCACAAAAGCAAAAAAAGCTGCTGTTCAAGATTGGTATCAACCACTTAATTTTGTAACTGAATTCCAAGGGGGCCAAAGTCCATTAGGTGCAGTATTAAAAAGATCTGTAACCTTTGTCACTGCTGATTCAAACTTTAAATTGGTAAGAGAAGATGGATCTATCAGTCGTGCATCATTCCAAAGTTTCGGGCATGTATTGGATCCTAAAGATGATTTAATCGAAAATACCGAAAACCCTGGTATCAGATTATCTCAATTCAATCCGTATACACTAGATTCAATCTTCTTTCAATATGTTTATTTGAGAAATGCAGATAGCACTGACAACGATACAAATGGTATTAAAGAAGAAGTTATCGATACGGTATTTGTTGCATATTTTGCAAACGCAAATATCAGAAAAACAAATTTCACTGGTGGAGCAATGGATAAAGTAAGTTTATTGAAGTGGAACAGTACAGCATTGATGCCTACTGATTTGGTTAAAATTGATAC
>CALPIR020000142.1 GCA_943323675.2 Chitinophaga pinensis
CTGTATGAATCTTAATTAAGGAAGTTTGAATGTTAATATGGTCTGAGGCCGGATTAGGGTATATTAAAACATCGGCATTCTTTTCCGAAATTTTATTTAACCCCACGCCCTGATTTGTAATCGTGATATTTTTGGAAGCGGTAATATTGCTCCCATCAGTAGCGCTTGCTGTAACTATAACGTTTCCGTTTTTCAGGGCTTTAACCAATCCCGTTTGGTTTATTGTTGCTATAGTGGTGTCGTTTATACTCCAACTTATATTTTTGTTTTTGGCTGTTGAAGGTAATACCAATGCTGTTAACTGTAAACTTCCCATGTTTTGATTAATACTTACTTGTCCATTAATAACAATAGCCTTAACGTAAGTTACTAAACTAGTTTTATTTAAAACCAAATACGAAATGAGATTAGTTGGTGATTTAGATACCAAACTTCCTGTTGCTGCAATACAACTATCTGAGGTTTGAATAGCATTATACATGCAATATCTAAACGTATCTTTTTTAATGATGTTTAAATTACTATCTAATACTATTAATACGTTGCTATATGGTATTATCAGATTGTTATTCTGAACGGAGGTTAAGGGAACGTAATCAATAGGATTATTCGAAAATCCATAACATTGTGCTGCGATAGCAATGTTAGTTTCTTTTACTAGACCACCATTTAAGTTAAACTTTCCAAAATTATATGGCCCTGACTTATATGTAAAAAATGAACTGCTATCATAGCTTAGTGTTGGGTTGTTAAATTCTAGACTAACAGGTTTCTGCATTGGTATTTTTTTTAAATCCAGCACTTTTCCTGTTGTATCTATTTTGGTAATAGTTAAAACCGAATCTTCATGCCCAAATAGTAAAATCAAATTGTTATTCATTTGGTATAAATTAGATAACTTACTGCGTAGGGTAGTGTCAGAAGAATAACGTTTGTAAAAAATAATATTGCCCATCGTATCTGACATTGTTGCAAAAGCTATGGGGCTATTGTTATTAGTAACACTACCCGTAAACATATATCTGTTCGCACTGAGTTTAATAAAGTTATTCGTATTATAATTGAGGTTACTATCTAATTTTAGTCGAATTTTCCTGAGTGAGACTCCTATGCTATCAGTTTTAAAAAGCCAAATGCCTTTTTTTGTCGGATTGTCATTGTATAGTGCAGCGAATTCTAAATTCCCATCTCTATCTTCAAAAAAATTTATTATGTGAGCATAGCCTTGACCATTATAGTTTGAAGAGTCTATACTTTTTCTCCATATTCTTTTTCCACATTTATCAGTTTTGGTTAATGCAAAAACTGGCTTTTCAATACTCACGGAACTGCCTTGTCCGTCAATTTGAAATATTAAAAAACCTCCTGTTTTACATTCTAAAAGCCTGTAACCAGCCTCATTATTTCGTTGACTATATATGCTATCAAATTCACAAGGAATTTGGGACTGAACCTTCATACCGCACAATAAGCAGCACAAAAGAATTAACAATAACTTTTTCATAGATTTAATGGTTTACATGTTCAAGATTAATTTGTTATCCAAATATAGTAAACAAATTATGCATAAAAGCATCATAATTATTATTGCAAAATAATATCCGCTTCTCCCTCTTTTACCAGACGTTTACAGATGCTAAAAAATAAATCATTAAAAACTTAATTATCAGCAGTACTTTTGTTGCTTGAAATTTTATTGTTCAATCAACAGGGCTATTTACCCTGAAATGTTTTGAAATCATGAGTAAACACGGAAAAATTTTGGTTGCCATGAGTGGCGGCCTAGACAGTACAGTTACCGCAGTAATGCTGCGAGAAGAAGGTTATGAAGTTGTAGGAGTAACCATGAAAACATGGGATTACGCAACAAGTGGCGGGAGTAAAAAAGAAACTGGTTGCTGCAGTCTCGATTCAATTAATGATGCCAGAAGTATTGCTGTTAAGCATGGCATTCACCACATGATTTTAGATATAAGAGACGAGTTTGGTGATTTCGTTATCGAAAATTTTGTAGATGAATATTTGGCTGGGCGCACTCCAAACCCATGTGTTTTATGCAATACACACATTAAATGGGAAGCCCTTTTAAAAAGAGCCAATCAGTTGGATTGTGATTTTATTGCCACTGGACACTACGCTAATGTACGTGAAGAAAATAATAGGTTTGTGGTGAGTAAGGGTTTAGATGAAAACAAAGATCAATCATACGTTTTGTGGGGGTTAACACAACAAAGTTTATCTCGCACTCAATTTCCGCTTGGTAAATACCGCAAAAGTGAAATACGCCAAATGGCTCTTGACATGGGGTATGATGAATTGGTGAAAAAAAGTGAAAGCTACGAAATATGTTTTGTTCCTGATAACGATTATCGTGGTTTTTTAAAGCGTAGAGTTGAAGGCCTTGAAGAACGCGTTGATGGAGGTAACTTTGTTAATCGCGAGGGTAAAATTCTGGGTAAACACAAAGGATATCCTTTTTATACCATTGGTCAACGTAAGGGGCTAGAAATTGCAGTAGGTGAGCCTTTGTATGTTGTTTCTATACACCCTGAAACCAATACTGTTGTTTTGGGGAAAGAGGAAGAGCTAAACCGAAAAGGCATGTGGGTGCGTGGTTTAAATATGGGTAAATATTCAGGGTTAGCGGAACCTTTAGAAGCAGTAACCAAAATCAGGTACAAAAATGCGGGAACTGCCAGTACATTGCACCAAGAAGGCAGCCGAATGAAAATTATTTTTGATGCAGATGTTAAAGGAATAGCCCCAGGACAATCTGCGGTGTTCTATGAAGGCGATGATGTTCTAGGAGGCGGATGGATTGAAAGTAGTTTCGAAGTATAGTAAATGCTTTTCAATACCAAATATCAAGTATATTCGTTTCATAAATATTGCATGAAAAAACTACTCTTTTTATTAGGCATACTCATAGTTTTAGCGGGGTGTAATCGAAATAATGATTCAGAACTTCCACCAAGAATTGGAGTAAATTACTTTCCATTAAAAGTTGGTCAAACTTGGGTTTATAAAGTTGATTCTATAGCTTATGATGATAATGGACCAATTCAGGCAATAGATACTTTTTATTATCAATACAAAGAGCAAATCACCGACTTCATCATTGATGACATGGGACAACCTCTTTATATCATCAATCGTTATTATAGGCTACATGATAGTGATACTTGGCAACAAGTAAGAAATTACTCAGCTCAAATTATTGACAATAAAGTAGAGCGTGTTGAGGAAAATACACGTTATGTAAAGCTCGTTTTCCCTCTTAAATCGCGCAATACATGGAACGGAAATATGTTTAATGCCAAGGGCACCCAAATTTATAAATTAATCGACTTTGAGTTTCCATACACATTTAAGTCTTCTGTATACAAAAGCATAAAAGTTGAACAAGTAAACATATTGAACTTTATTGAAGAAATTAAGCGTTACGAAAAGTACGCAGAAAATATTGGAATGGTAGAAACATTATATGACTCATTAAATACTCAAACAACAGGAACCAAGGGGTTTCGTTGTAGAATAAATCTAGTGAGTTTTACCCAATAACATGAGGGTTGTTCGCTTTATATTGTTATTGTTTATTTGTGGCGCAATAAAAGCAAATGCACAGCAAAAAATGGTATATAAATTTGCCGTTTTTTTTAACAACAAGGATACGGTAACATACCCAATTTCAAATCCTGAATTATACTTGTCGGCAAAATCAATAGCTCGTAAGCAGCAACAAAATATTGGTTTCGACATGTTAGATGTTCCCGTCAATTCAATAAATATTAAAGCAATAATAAAAGCTGGGTTTAATGTGCACAATACTAGCCGTTGGTTTAATTGTGCGATTGTTTTTTCTGACGATAAACAAGCAGCAGACAGCCTTAAAAAGATTATTGGTGTAAAGCAGGTAATTGATGTTGGATTCAGTGTGAAAAAAACGATTGCGCAAAACAACAAAGAAGTTAATATGGGTGAAATGATTTCTCAATTAGAGCAAAAGTTCCCTAAGGTAAATGATAAAAACAAACAAGATTCTAACATCTATGGGGCGGGTTTCGCGCAAGCAGAAATGCTTAATGCCACAGGGCTTCATCAAATAAATTTAAATGGCAGCGGGGTTACCATTGCAGTGATTGACGCAGGTTATAGAAATGCCAATAAACATGTAGTTTTTAAGCATGCGCTTAAACAAGTAATAGCTACTTACGATTTTGTTGATATGGAGACGAATGTTTTTGATAACGATGACCATGGCACAGCCGTTTGGAGTTGTTTGGCTGCTAACGATACTTTTAATTTTATAGGTACTGCTCCTTCAGCCAAGTATGTACTTTTGCGATCGGAAGATGCCACAACAGAGTTTCCTGTAGAAGAATTTTATTGGGCCATATCCGCTGAATATGCTGATAGCATAGGGGCTGATATCATCAGTTCTTCGTTAGGTTATAATGAATTTGATCACGATAAATATAACTATGAGCAAAAGCATCTTGATGGCAAAACAACTTGGATTACACAAGCGGCAAACCTTGCATCAAAAAAGGGGTTGTTTGTAATAAACAGCGCAGGCAATGAAGGCGATAATGCATGGAAACAAATTGCGTTTCCTGGCGATGCAAATGACGTGATTACAGTTGGTGCCGTTGATAAAAAACAAAGATTTGCAGGGTTTTCTTCTATTGGATTAACTGCAGATGGCCGTATTAAACCTGATTTGATGGCATTAGGAGAAAACGTAACAATTGCAAGTGAAATGGGCTCTATTTACGAGGGTGATGGTACCAGTTACTCGTGCCCTATTTTAGCGGGTGGTATTGCTTGTTTGTGGCCTCTAATAAAAAACAACAACGCTACTCAAATTATAAATTGGTTACACATGAGTGGATCAAACTACTATAAGCCTAATAAGTATTTTGGTTATGGAGTTCCTAATTTATATTTAGTATATCAATTTGCAATTAATTACCCAAAAGATACCTTAATTGATGTTCGTGTATTAGATGATAAGAACCATCACTTAACCTATTATGCAAACCATAATGAAAAACTAAAAATCATACTTGTAAACGCGCTAGGCAAGCAGGTTTTTTCTCAAACAGAAAACGTGAAACATCCAGGTTTAATAAGGTTTAAATTAAATGGCTCTAAAAAACTTAGAAATGGTGTTTACACATTACATATTTTATGTGATGGTAAAAAAGTTATACAACGCTTGGTGATTATATAGTTAAATTCCAATTCATGAAAACGACAAAAGAACTAGAACAATTTTTAGAAAATGAATTTTGCAATTGGTTATCTTCATTAACTACTGAAAATGTTGCATTTTGGGGTAAAATGGATGTACAACAAATGGTAGAGCATTTAATTATTGCAGTAAATGTAAGTAATGGTAAACAATTGATTACACTGGCTACTTCAATTGAAAAAGTAGATAAATTTAAAAAAATTGCATTACTAAGTGATAGGCCTATGCAACGAGAATTTAAAAATGTGGCCTTGCCAATAGATCCTATACCTCACGAATACCCTGACTTGCAGGCTGCAAAAGAAGGTTTAACATTTGCTATTCAAGCATTTAAAAACCATTTTAATGCACAAGTAGAAAAGACCCAATTACACAATATTTTTGGCGAATTAAATTATCATGAGTGGTTATGGTTTCACTATAAACATTTCATACATCACTTTAGCCAGTTTGGTATTGTACCTATTGTAGATAGAATTAACTAATTTTATAAAAGTTTAGTTAAATCCTTAGAACCGACTGGTCGTTTAACAGTGAATCCTTCAGCATAGGTAACATTAATCAATCTTCCAAGTTGACGTGCTCTACCTTCTAAAAATGCCCAAAAATCTGCTGATGAAATAGGTGTTTCTGGTTCGTTTATGTTTGAAGCTGGATTAAAAAACTGCGATTTAAACGCCTTTATGGCTTCATTTTTTTGTTTGAAATAAGGGGTAATATCAAAAATTACATCTGGTTTAGTATAATAATCTTGTATATAATGGTAAGTAGATTTTGGCCTCCATGCCTCCTGTGTTTTGCCATCGAGTTGAGTTTCTATTTTACGCAAGCCACTTAAAAAACATGCGTCATGTACTAAATC
>CALPIR020000143.1 GCA_943323675.2 Chitinophaga pinensis
ATTGGCCCAATTGAATTCTCAAATTTGTACGATTTACAATCAGGTCGATGAAACCATGCTCTAATAAAAACTCCGAACTTTGGAAACCTTTTGGCAAATCTTTGCCAATGGTTTCACGTATTACACGCGGACCCGCAAAGCCAATTAACGCTTCTGGTTCGGCAATATTAAAGTCGCCCAACATGGCAAACGATGCAGTAACACCACCTGTTGTAGGATCTGTTAATAAACTGATGTATGGGATGCCATCTTTTGCCAACAAGGCTAATTTTGCCGATGGTTTCGCCATTTGCATCAAGCTAAACGCTGCTTCCATCATACGTGCCCCACCCGATTTGGAAATAACCATTACAGGCATTTTATTTTCGCGACCATAGTCAATGGCTCGTGCAATTTTTTCGCCCATTACACTACCCATACTTCCACCAATAAAGTTAAAGTCCATACAGGCAATAACAATAGGGAAACTTTGAATAGTACCTGTGCCAACACGCATGGCATCTGCCATACCACTTTTCTTTTGGCTATCAGCCAAACGTGATTTATAGTCTTTAGTATCTTTAAACTCTAGTGGGTCGGTTGGATAAATATTAGCAAATAACTCAGTGTAATTGCTTTCATCAAACAACAATTCAAAATATTCTTTCGAACCAATTTTATCGTGGTAGTTACAGCCGGGGCAAACAAACTGATTAGCTTCATGTTCGGCTGTAGTGATGGCTTTTTTACATCTAGGGCACTTATGCCACAAACCATCAGGCACCGATTTCTTATCCTCGGTTGAGGTTGTAATACCTTCTTTTACACGTTTAAACCAACTCATTTTTTTTAGTATTTGAAATATAACATGTGCTATATTTCTGTGTTAAAACAAAATTGGTTGAATGGGCAAATCAAATCACCCAATCAACCAATAACTTATTAACTTAATTAAGCTAAAGTAATAGAATTATCAAGGTAAACATCTTGAATCGCATTTAACAATGCAACACCTTCGTTAACTGGCTTTTGAAAAGCTTTACGACCTGAAATTAAACCTTGGCCACCGGCACGTTTGTTAATTACCGCTGTAGTAACCGCTTCAGCTAAATCGCTAGCCCCTTTACTTTCACCACCCGAGTTAATTAAGCCTTGGCGACCCATGTAGCAATTTGCAACTTGGTAACGAGCCAAATCAATAGGGTTGTTTGACGAAAGTTCTGTGTATACTTTATTGTGTGTTTTACCAAAGTTTAACGCGGTGTAACCACCATTAACTGTAGGTAATTTTTGTTTGATGATATCTGCTTGTATAGTTACTCCTAAGTGATTTGCTTGTCCTGTTAAATCGGCAGCAGTATGGTAATCAACACCATCCTTTTTAAATGCGTTGTTACGCAAGTAGCACCATAAAATGGTAGCCATACCTAATTCATGTGCGCGCTCAAATGCGGCAGCAACTTCTTGTATTTGGCGTGCACTTTCATCACTACCAAAATAAATAGTAGCACCAACAGCTACTGCACCTAAGTTCCAAGCCTCATCTACAGAACCAAACATAATTTGGTCGTATTTATTAGGGTAGCTTAAAAACTCGTTGTGGTTAATTTTTACTATAAACGGAATTTTGTGCGCATACTTGCGTGAACAAGACGCTAAAACACCATATGTTGAAGCTACTGCATTACATCCGCCTTCAATGGCTAATTCCACAATATTTTGTGGGTCGAAATAACGAGGGTTAGGTGCAAATGAAGCTCCACCGCTGTGCTCAATACCCTGATCAACAGGCAAAATCGAAACATATCCAGTATTTGCTAAACGGCCAGTACTGTAAATCTGTTGTAAGCTACGTAATACTTGAGGGTTACGGTTACTTTGACCGAAAATATCGTTTACAAAAGTTGGGCTTGGAGCATGAATAAGCTCTTTGCTAATTGTTTTACACTCGTGCTTTAATAAGCTGTCGGCATTTTCGCCTAATAATTCAACTATGTTGCTCATGTTACTTGATGTATTATGTTTGCAAACATAAACTTTTTTTACAAACTCAAGGTATGATAAAGGTAAAGTTGATTGAAACGGCCGAAGAGCTAAATGAAGCTCATAAAATTCGAAAAGAAGTATTTGTAATAGAGCAAAATTGCCCTGAGGACATTGAGTGGGAATTTGAGGAAGAGAGTCATCATTATATTGCGATGATTGATGATATTGCAGTAGGCACAGCCCGCTGGCGCCAAACAGAAAAAGGATACAAGTTAGAGCGATTTGCTGTTACTAAAGAATATAGAAACCAACAAATTGGAGCAGCTTTATTAACTCGAATTATAGCGGATGTGCCCAAGGACGAAAAACCAGTATACTTACATGCACAACTCGCAGCCAAAAACTTTTATTTACGCCATGGCCTGTTACCTAGAGGAGAACACTTTTGGGAAGGTGGTATTGAGCACGTGAAAATGTATGTGAGGTAAATTATTGTATGGTATACCTTAAACTAAATCCACCGCTGGTAATAATGGTTGGAAATTGGTTTGATGTTGCTGGATTGGTTTGTCGTCTATCGTAGAAAATACGCAACATCAATTTCTCGTTAATCATATACTCTATGGTTGGGCGAATTGATATAACTGTTTGTCCTAATACCGGATCATTACTTGGTCTGTCTAAGTTACGTACTTTAGTTACTTGCTCACGTATACTGAAATCAAACCTGAAATTTACATCATTTTTTAACACCAAAGTTCTACCTCCGCGTAAAAATGGAATGCGTAATTTTTGCGTACGGTAACCTGTACCAAATACAAACTCGCTTCCTTTTTGCTCACTCAACTGTCCGTTGGTTAAAGCAAAATTCAAACTGCGGTCGCGTTTGTATTCAAACTTGGCTGTTAAATTATTTACCAAAGTAACATCAATACCAATAAAAGGACCCCAACGCTCAACAATACTAATACTTCGTATTTGGTACTGTGCGCTGTAATCTCCATTAAGATTGGTTGAAGCAGTATCTGTAATGGTTTGGAATGATGCCACTGAATAGGTAGAAGTATATGCGTGGTTAATGGTTATATTACTTGCATATTCTTTAATTTTTTCGATACGGGTTAAACCAGTGTATGTAACACGCCAATTTGGAACAGGAATTTGAGGAAAGGCGGATAAAGCAGCACTTTTAGCATCTTTACCTGAATAGGCTGCTAAAAATGCAGGAATAAGCACTTCTTGTGCATTGCGGCTATACCCAATAGGAAAGCCATTACTGTCAAGCCCTAATCCCGGACGTTTTGTGTCCTGAGACAAACGCTCTGCAATTATTTTACGGTTATCCTGAAATTGATTAAACACTTCAGATGTTCCATCCGACAACTCTTTTGAGAATGTAGTTGCAAAAATATTATAGGTTAATGAATATGCTCCCGACTCAACCAACGGACCCACATCGCGGTGCGTGTCCAATACAGAATCAAATCTAAATAACGATTGTTGTGCACGTGATTGTTGTTTTGATACATTTAACTCAACCCTAAAATCCTGAATAGGTTCAAGTGTTGCACGACCAGTAATATTCTCTCTAAAATCAGTGATATAGTAACTGCTTACTCGGGTATCTTTTGTTAACCAACCTTTTTGGCTGGCCTGAAAGCGGTATTCAGGATCTTGCATTGCAAGTAAAAAATCAAAACCGGGTGCTCCTAGATCAAAATCCTGACCTATGTATTTTGGTTTAGCATTGAAGCCTGGCAATACCATACCATTGTTTATGGTATGCTGGTAAGTTACGTTTTTGGTACTGGTTAATAAACGTAAAGCAAATTTCATAGCTGGGTTTAACTTTGGGGCTGGCTTCTCTTCTTTCTCTTCGGCCTCTTGTTTAATTTCTTTTCCGTTCTTATCTTTTTTTACGGCCAGCTTCTTTTTAGGTTTTGGTTTTTTAGGAGAAGCAGGAGCCTTTGACCCACCCGGATTATTCAGCTCGCGTAAAATGGCAAACTTATTATACAACATAATTAAGTTAAGGTTAGCATTCCAAGTTTGTACGCGTGAATTTTGAATGGTATTCCCTAAACTATCGGCAGCTGGCGGTGCTTGTTTCCACTGGAAATTTGCAGTATAATTATACGTTAAGTTTGTCCAACTCAGTATCTGAATTTTATTAATCGGTATGGCATAGTTTAAACGCATTACTTGATCGAACTGAGTTAATCGTCCGCCATTCCAAAAGTTGTTCCACATGCTATCTTGCTTTTGCGGAGTGCTTTCATCAATTCTCCCAATTGGCTCATCAATACGAGCCATTGCGGTTGAGTTGTAATCTAGTTTTAAACCCTTCGTAATGTCATACCTAAAATCATAATACCTATTCATGGTAAACAATTTATCAAACAAAGTAGGTATAAGGGTATTGGGATTATCATTGTTTCGGTTAATGGTTACTCCGTATCTTCTATCGGCTTCCATTCGTGCTCCCCAGGATGCCGGTTTAAAATTAAAGTTAAAGTCTTTAATCAATTGTAGCTGTTTTGATTTGATTATTTCTTTAAACGGCTCCCATGGCTTTGTTGCGAAATTATAGGTGTACCCAACCATGCCACGGTAATTCTGTAAAATATAATACTCTATAGATTGATTGCGTCTGTATGTTTCGGTATAGGCATATGTAAATGTTAGGTTTTCTATATCGTAAAAATGTTGTTTGCCTGTACCCATTCTGTTTTTACGGATATTGGTAAAATTTACGCTACGCCTAGTGGTGTAATCGTCTGCAGCACGGCTAATCCTATCAACATAAGTTGGATTGGTACTCTCGTCTATTTCTTTTTGCAATTTTACATCCGGGTTTAGCGGATTATAAAATGGCCGAATTGTGGTATTGCCGTATGATAAAAACATTGGAATAGATAAGCCAAAGTTTTTAGGGAAGAATTTCCCTAATTCAAAATTGCTTTGTAAATCATAATTGTATTGATCGTTTAAACTGCGCTCGTTTAATTTTTTATCAATCCCACCCCAACCAACTGTAGATATACTGCCCGTAAATTGTAAGTTTCCAAAATCGGCTAACTTAGCCAATACTCTTCCAGTAGCGGCCCAACCACCTTGGTTACTAAACTCGGTCATGCGCAATTCATTAAACCAAACCTCTGCGCATTTAGGCAATGCATCATCGTTATCTATACCTGGCTTTGCTTTAGGATTACGTATACCGACCATGACCACGCGCGCCTGACTTAAATCTGGCAAACCAACAACACGGTATATGCCATTACCACCTTGTCGCTCATATACCGCTGTAAAAGGATAGTTAGCATTGGTACGGGCAATTTTTGTATTAATTAACTCTTCAAGCGTAATGGTCATTTCATTTGTTGATGGCCAAATATCATTTGCACTTGCAGTTGGCGGAACCGTAACCTTTAAGGGCATCTCAAACTCATAATAGTTGTTGGTTAAATCTGTTCCTATACGAATAAACGCATGCACATCATCATCTTGCAAAGCATCGTTAACTCCTTCAGCATGAATAAACATGCGCAACTTGCCGTAACGTCTTAAATCGGTACTGATGTTTTTAAATGCTCCACGTGCATCGCCATCGCGCAAATTGCAAACAAGCACTGATAGTGATTGCTCATTTTGTTGAACTGCCTGAGGGGAGCTAAAATCTATTTCGCGTTGAATACCTGGAGGTGTTACATATTTTATTGGCGAACGGGCACTATTTTTTTCTAAGTTAACTGTTGATACCACAAACTGAGTTCTATCGGTATTGTCAGTTGGAATATTTTCTTTGCCTGCTTCTAAATTACCCAAGTATTTGCGCCAATCAGCACGTACCAATTGGAAATAAGCAAAGCGAAGTATCATATCATCATTAAAACCACGCATAAACATACGCATGAAACGTATGGATTTAAAATCATAAATCTGACCAACTTTTTTCTCATATTCACGCACTGGAATTTTTAACTGATACCAAGTAATTTCACGTGTGCTGCCGTTTTTAAGTGTGGCTAATCTTCGCACACTATCTGTTACATAATTTTGCCCAACAGCCAAACGATTTTTACTGATATCTATTTTGTATTG
>CALPIR020000144.1 GCA_943323675.2 Chitinophaga pinensis
AAGCACCCAAACAACCTTTAAGCGTAGAAATTAATTGCGATAGTTACGAAACCAACGACCCTAAAAAGTTAGAATTAATTGAAGAGTAATGGCTATTGAAAAAGGATTATATAAACATTACAAAGGTAATTTATATGAGGTAATTGGTTTAGCACATCACAGTGAAACTTTGGAGGAAATGGTTGTGTATAAAGCTTTATATGATACACCAGACTTTGGTTACGGTGCTATTTGGGTAAGACCAAAAGCCATGTTTGAAGGGTTTGTAATGGTTGGGGGGAAAGAAGTGAAGCGATTTGATAAGTCTGATTCAATATAAACATATATTCTTTCTGAACCTTTAAACGCACACCATGTTATTTACATTTTGAGAAATACGATTACCTATTTTCTAACCATAAGATGATGTATTTTTGCATTATGACAAATAAATCATAGCCCATTAGCGGCAGCTGCAATGCCCGAAGTTTCTTGTAAATTCATACAATTAAAATGTGCTTTAGGACAAGTCTTAAATCCTATTTTAGAACATGGTCTGCACGACAAATTGTTCACTTCAAACAATTGTTGATTGATATTGTAATGTCCATAATAAGGGGTCATGCCAAACTCTGGAACTGTATTTCCCCAAATGGATATAATTGGCTTTTTTAATGCGGCAGCAATGTGCATTAAGCCAGTGTCGTGGGTAATTACTTTTTGTGCCTGTTTTACTACCCATGCCGATTGATGCAAAGATAATTTACCTGATAAATTAACCACGTGCGAACCACTTTGTTTGGCAATTTCTTCACCAGTTTGTTCATCTTCTTTACCGCCTAATAAAATTATGTTGGTGTTGATGTTTTTGCAAACCTCCATTAACTTTTGGGTAGGTAAACGTTTGGTGCTGTGCTGCGCACCTATTGCAATTGCTGTGTAAGGTTTTGAAGTGAGAAATAAAACTTCATCACTTATGTTAATACCGGCTGGTATAAAATAGTCCAATCCTTCGCCATCATTTATTACTCCAAAAGAGCTGATGGTTTCCATATAACGATCAACAATATGTGTATTTGGCAAAGTGTTAATTTTAAAATGGATTAGTTGAGCTTTTTCTGTATTCAGTTTGTCAAAACTAAACGAAGGGACATCTATAACACTTTTAATGATACGTGTGCGCAGGTTGTTATGTAAATCAATAATGTAATCAAAACCAAGGAGCTTTAATTCGGCAATTTTTTGTAGCAAAGGTTTGTCTAACAAATGCACTTGTGTTATGTGTGGATTATGCTCCAGTATGATTTTAAAAGCAGGCTTGGTAAGGTAATGTATTTGAGCATCGGGCAATTGTTGCTTAATACAACGCACTACGGGCGTGGTAAGCACAATATCTCCGATGGAGCTAAAACGTAAAATTAAAAATTTCGCCAATGCTATAATACTTATTACGAATAACGCACTACCATTTTGTTATTCAAAATTTTGTTAGTTTTAAGGTTTTCTCTTTTTAAAATAGGTATCTATTTCTGATAAGTTCATGGAATTAAAACACATGTCTTTAATCAATCCGCCTTTGCGTGCTACACAAACTCCAAAGTGCATATCATGATATCCTTTGGTATGGTGTGCATCTGGATTAATGCTTAATTTAACTCCTTTATTTAATGCATAATCAATATGTCGCCAATCTAAATCTAATCGATAAGGATGCGCATTTATTTCAATAACTACACCGTTGGTTGAACATGCATCAATTATTTTTTTATGATTAACGGGGTAACCTTCACGCATCAAAAGTAACCGTCCAGTAGGATGACCCAAAATGGTGGTGTATGGGTTTTCAATAGCACGTAACAACCTACTCATGGCTTTTTCTTCCGTCATTTTTAAATTGCTGTGCACGCTAGCTACTATAAAGTCAAACGTTTTCCAAACCGATTCATCATAGTCCAAACTACCGTCACCTAATATATCACACTCTATTCCTTTAAAAATTTTAAACGAGCCAAGCTTGTTGTTCAATACATCAATTTCACGGTGTTGTTTTTCTATTTCATCTTCAGTTAAACCACCTGCATATTGTGCTGCCTTACTGTGGTCGCAAATGCCTAAATATTCGTAACCCAACTGTTTGGCATAAACAGCCATTTCTTCCAAGGTGTTTAATCCATCGGAATAGGTGCTATGGTTGTGTAAAATGCCTTTTAAATCGCTTAACTCAATTAACTGAGGCAATGTGTTTGCATGTGCCAATTCTACTTCATTAAAACCTTCGCGCATTTCGGGTTCAATGTAACTTAACCCAATTGATGTATAAATCTCTTCCTCAGATGTTGCCTCTGAAATATTAGGTAAACGTTGTTGCTGTTTTAACTTCTGCATGTGCGCAGCACTAGCTGTGGTTTCAAATAAGGTGTTATAAAACTCCTCATCACTACAACAATATATTTTAATGGGTATGGTTTGGTTGAAACGGAAAGTAATTTCTGTTCCGTTTACAGCCAATCCATCAGGGTTAAGCCTATCACTAATGTATGAAGCAAAATCATTTTCATCACCCAAAATAGCTACACAATATTCTACTTCATCCAATACCTCGCACTTACGCCTAATAGCTCCTGTTAAACTTAAATTCGTTATGCCATCAAACTCGTTAAGTGCATCAAACAATTCGTTGGATAATTGTTCAAGTTTGGCATAGTGAAATTTATTTGCATTGGCAAATAAAAACTCAATACTTTGCTTCACACTTTCTTGTGTTTTTACACCAAAACCTTTAGCCTGAGCAAGGCGATTTTCGTTGCATGCATATAATAACTCACCAGGACTTTCAATGCCTAAGTTGTTCCAGATGTATGCTATTTTTTTAGGTCCGATACCTTTAACAGCAAATAGTTGTTGTACACCAATTGGTGTGTTTTTCTCTAATTCTTCTAATTCATCAAAAGTGCCGGTGTTAGTTAATTGAAACACTTTAGTTGCCACACTTTTACCTACACCATCTATTTTTTCAAGTTCTGCCAACGATTTCCCTGTAAGTGGCTCAAGTAATTTATCTATGCGGTATGATGCTGATGCATAGGTTTTTATTTTAAACGGATTGATATTGTGTAATTCGCTTAAATCGGCATACCATTTCAGTTTATCGGCAATTTGCTCGTTAGTCATGGTTCAATAATAATATTGTTCAACAAATATAATTGAGGTAAATTAAGCACAAGTTTTTGTTAATTATTTTGAATAAAACCAGCAAGAATTATCCGTTTTAATAAACTAGGTATTTTAAAATACACATTATAATAATTAGTATTTTTTGGAGTAAATACTTCAATAATTAAGTTAATAAAAATGCTAAGTTAATAGCATTTTTATTCTTGGATCTACTAATGTAAGTCAATATTAATGGGTGGTACTTTTTACCATTTTACCCGAAGTCCATTGTTCGGTGCGTATCAATTTACCTTTGTTGTTGTAATGTTTCCAAGTACCTGTTGGGTTTCCTCTTTCGTAAATGCCACTGCATTCCAAATTGCCATTTTCAAAATATTTAGTATACGGCCCACTCTTTATCAAAATCATGGTATCGCGGCTATTGCCTTTGTTATCGGTAAAAATTTTTATTTCTTGTGTGTGGTGAAAAATCTCTTTTACTTTTTTGTTACTTAGAGTATCGTAGTAGAAAAAGGTTTTTCCGTTCGCATCGTCAATAACTTGTGCACTAACGCCAATACTTGTTAAGGCAACGGCACATAATGCCAAAAATAATTTCTTCATGTATTTAAAATTGTGTTTGTTTTATTCTAAGTCGTATTGCTTAATTTTACGGTATAAAGTACGTTCGCTGATCCCCAACTCTTGTGCTGCTTTTTTTCTGCGACCGTTGTATTTGTTCAAAGCCTTTTTAATCAACTCAATTTCTTTATCCTCAATAGATAATGATTCAGGAATTGGCTCTACATTATTTAATTCAATCACCTGATTAGTTGGCTGGTTATGGGCCATCTGCATCGGTTGTTGGTTAAGGTTTGGATGATAAAATGTTGGGGCTTGTGTTACCATGGGCGTGTTTTCTGTAACCGGATTTACGCCCATCCCATCTGGAGTATTTCCACCTTGTATCATACCAAAAACAATACTTTTTAAATCGTTCATGTCTTTACGCATGTCGTAAAGTACCTTGTAAAAAATATCTCGTTCGCTCATGCCTTGATCAACATTTGCACCCATAAGCATTGGTAGAATTTGGCGCTCAGCAGGCAACACACGTTTCAATTCACTTGCATTAACAATCTTATCTTCGTCAAGCACACTTAATTGTTCAGCAATATTTTTAAGCTGCCGAATGTTTCCTGGCCAAGTGTAGTTTATAATCATTTGTGCCGCATCTGGTTCAAGTGTTACAATTTTAGAGCGGTATTTTTCTGAGAAATCAGCTGCAAATTTTCTAAATAACAAATGAATATCTTCTTTGCGATCTCGCAAAGGTGGAACTTTTATAGGCACTGTGCTTAAACGATAGTATAAGTCTTCGCGAAACTTATCTCGCGCAGCCAATTCAAGTAAATCTTTGTTGCTTGCCGCAACTACCCTCACATCTGTTTTTTGAGTTTTTGATGAACCCACTTTAATAAATTCGCCACTCTCTAACACGCGTAATAAACGTGCCTGAGTTTCTAAGGGAAGTTCTCCTACTTCATCTAAAAAAATGGTACCACCATTCACGGTTTCAAAGTATCCTTTACGTGTATCGTGTGCTCCAGTAAACGAACCTTTTTCGTGGCCAAATAATTCAGAGTCGATGGTTCCTTCGGGAATAGCGCCACAGTTTACGGCAATAAAGTTTCCATGTTTACGGTTACTTAATGCATGTATTATTTTACTAAAGGCCTCTTTTCCCACACCACTTTCACCGTTAATCAATACAGAAATATCGGTTGGCGCTACTTTAACTGCTGTTTCTAATGCAATATTAAGCAGGGGAGAGTTGCCTATAATTTCAAATCGTTGTTTTATTTCTTGAATGTTCATGGCTAAAATTATTTAAAAGTATCAACCACCTTTCCAAACAAGCTGGTCATGGTTGATTTTTCTATTTTAACATTTACGTAGTCGCCAATTTTATAACCTTCGCCAACAGGGAAAACCACCAATTGATTTTGGTCGTTACGGCCCTTATAATCATCAGTTGATTTTTTAGAATAACCATCAATTAATACCTTGTAGGTTTTACCAATATAATCTAGTTTTTTATTTAAACTGATGCTGTTTTGCAATGCTACCAACTCTGCTAGTCTGCGGCCTTTAACATCAGCAGGAACATCATCTGCATATTTTCTTGCAGCCAAGGTTCCGGGGCGCTCACTATAGGCATACATAAATGCAAATTCAAATTGTGCATTTCTAAACATACTCAACGTATCCTGAAACTCCTCTTCCGTTTCGGTGCAGAAACCTACAATTGCATCCGTGCTAATACCAACTTCAGGTAATATAGTTCTAATGGTTTTAAGCCTTTCGCTAAACCAAGTTGTATCATAAGTGCGGTTCATTAACTTTAGTACACGGCTGTTGCCGCTTTGCAAAGGGTAATGTATATAATTACATATGTTGTCGTACTTTTTCATGGTATAAAGTACTTCATCCGTTATATCTTTAGGGTGCGAAGAAGAAAAACGGATGCGCAATTCTGGCGATATTAAAGCTACTTTTTCTAGCAATTGGGCAAAGTTGCACAAGGTTTCACCAGCTTCATTTTGCCATTTGTACGAGTCAACATTTTGGCCTAATAAAGTTACTTCTTTATATCCTTGATTTAACAATTCAGTGGCTTCTCGTATAATACTTTCTGGCTCACGGCTGCGCTCGCGGCCGCGGGTAAATGGCACCACACAAAACGAACACATGTTATCGCATCCACGCATAATACTTACAAAAGCATTTACTCCATTGCTGCTTAAACGCACGGGAGTAATTTCTGCATAAGTTTCCTCGCGGCTCAATAAAACGTTAACCGCTTTTTGCCCGGCTTCTACTTGTTGTATCAATTTAGGAATATCGCGATAGGCATCAGGTCCTA
>CALPIR020000145.1 GCA_943323675.2 Chitinophaga pinensis
ATTCTTCAGGCGAGCGCACATCAATTACGGTATTTGGTTTCATATTATTTGCTTGTTTTTGTTTTGAGATCGTTTTTAAAAGAGCTGCCTAATAATCCTCCCATAAAAGCACCATATAGCGTGCTGTTTATTGGGTTTGACGTGATGGCACAATTGCCGTTGCTGCATCCTATAAAATAATAGTATGCATAACCTAAAGCCGAACCAATGATAACGCCAAGTATGGTTCTATTTTGTTTTTTGATAAATGTTTTCATTATAACATGGTACTAGGACAAACGTAATCTGTTACAGGAAATGCACCCGAATTTTTAATTGCAGTAAATCCGCCTTGCACATTAATTAAGTTATCGTAACCACGTGCTTTAAGTACCGAAGCAAAAATCATAGAGCGATAACCACCTGCACAATGTAAATAGTAAGTTTTGTTCTTGTCAATTTTAAGCATGCTTTCATTGATGTAATCTAATGGCGCATTTTCTACATTTACAATATGTTCAGCATAAAACTCACTGGCCTTGCGCACATCTAATATATTTATGTTTTTATCAGATTGATATGCGTTTGTAAAATCATCAATAGAAATGCTACTTATGCTGCTGGTTTCTTTCCCCGCTTTAATCCATGCTTCAATTCCACCTTTTAAATATCCAATGGCATGATCGTAACCTACGCGCGCTAAACGGGTAACTACTACTTCTTCTCTTCCTTCCTCAATAATCAGTAATAAAGGTTGTTTAATATCAATAATCATGGTGCCAACCCAAACAGCAAAGTTTCCATCAATACCAATGTTTATCGAATTTGGAATAAATGCCTTGGCAAATAAATCAGCATTGCGGGTATCTATTATTAATGCTTGTGTCTCGTTTGCTGCTGCTTCAAATGCGTCAACACTTAATGGTTGTGTGCCTTGTTGCATTACTTGATCTATGCTGCTGTATCCATTAATATTCATCAATACATTATTGGGGAAATAAGCTGGTGGAGGAGTTAGGCCATTTAGTAATTCATTAATAAAATCTTTTTCTGTAATGCCTGGTCTTAATGCGTAATTGGTTCTTTTTTGATTGCCTAATGTATCGCTGGTTTCTTTACTCAAATTTTTACCACAAGCACTACCAGCACCATGTGCTGGATATACAATTATATCATCGGCAAGTGGCATAATTTTATTTTGCAACGAGTGGTATAAATGTTTGGCTAATTTTTCTTGCGTTAAATCTGCAATCACATGTTGTGCTAAATCTGGCCTTCCCACATCACCAATAAATAAGGTATCTCCTGTAAATATGGCTGTTTGTTTTCCAGTTTCATCAGTTAATAAAAAACAACTGCTTTCCATGGTATGGCCTGGTGTATGTAACAAAGTAATTTTAGCTTTACCTATGGTAAATACTTCTCCATCCTGAGCAACATAGGCCTTATATCCCATTTGCATTTGTGTTGGTCCATAAACAATTGTAGCACCTGTTTTTTCTGCCAAATCAATATGTCCAGAAACAAAGTCAGCATGAAAATGTGTTTCGAATACATATTTTATGCTTGCTCCACGCTTTTGTGCCATTTCTATATAAGGCGATACCTCACGAAGTGGATCAATAATAGCAGCTTCTCCATTGCTTTCAATGTAGTATGCGCCATGTGCTAAACATCCCGTATATATTTGTTCTATTTTCATACCCTTTAAATTTGTGGTACGAAATTAATACTACTGCAAAGAGTACGCTGTGACTTTTGTTACACAATGAATACTAAAAAGTATGATTTTTATTAGGCTTAATAAATACAGTTGGTATTCATTGCAATTACTTATTTAATTAAGCTTTTTTTATGCCTAATTGAGGAAAGTTGTTTTATTTCTTTTTGGTTGATATACCAAATGGAAGATAAAGCGGACAAAAGCTGATAAAGCTTGTGAGAATAAATATGGTAGCAATTACTAAGAGGATGATTGCAACCGTACCGCTAATGATGTGGGTGAAATAAAGTGCTGCAATAATTAGTGCTGCAATAATTCTCACTACCCTGTCAATTGAACCCATATTTGCTTTCATAACAATAGATATTAAGGGTGATAAATTTACGTAATCAAAGTTAGTTAAATCATTATCATAACCAAACTTAATAACTTATAGTAAATTGAATTTAAGCTCGTTAATTCTATTGCGCGATACAGAGATAATGGTGAATTGGAATTTTCCAATAGTAATCACTTCTCCCTTAGTGGGAATATTTTCATGAACAGCAATAATGTAGCCGCCTAAAGTATTGTAATCGCCTTCGGGTATGTTTAGCTCGTATTTGTTATTTAGGTAATCTACTTCAAGGCGTGCATTAAAAATAAATTCCTTTTCGTTTAGTTGCACTTCTGCCAATTGTTCCACATCATGCTCATCTTCTATCTCACCAAATATTTCTTCCATAATGTCTTCAATGGTAACAATACCTGCTGTTACACCTAGCTCATCAACCACCAATGCAATACTTTTTCTGGTGCGTGTAAATGTATTTAGCAATTCGTTAGCCGACATGGTTTCTGGAGCAATTTCTATAGGAATTAGTATGGCTCTAATGCTGTGTGGTTTTTTAAATAAATCTTTTTGGTGTGTGTATCCTATTATATGATCAACTGTACCTTGGTGAACCAAAATTTTTGATAACCCAGTTTCTTTAAATTTTTGATACAACTCATCAGTTGTGGCATCAATATCAAAACTTACCAACTCGGTACGTGGTGTCATGCAATCACGCAAACGCACGTTGCCAAAGTCTAAGGCGTTTTTAAACATTTCGGTGTCTACATCGGCATCTTCTGCTAAATCTTCAACACTATCGTTAATGTATTGATCTAAATCAACTTTGCTAAATACAGGTGTAGTTTCACTAAACTGCACACGAAAAACAGTGTTTAATATTACTTTGGCTAACCAAGTTATAAAATGCACCAATGGCCAAAACAAATAATAACTTAGTAAAAAGGGAACAGATAAAACACGTAAAATAATATCGGGGTTAATGCGAAAAAGCACCTTAGGCAAAAATTCGCCTGTAACCAGTACTATTAAGGTTGATACCAATGTTTGTATCAGCAACAAAAACAAAGTACTATCTGCTGTTCCGGGTATGTATTTATGAATATAAGGATGTAAAAATGCCCCCATGTAAATACCATAAACCACTAAGCCAATATTATTTCCTACTAGTGTTGTGCTGATAAATCTAGATGGGTTATTTACAAATGGTGAAAGTATACGTGCTGATAAACTTCCTTGCTTGCTTCTAAGTTCTATTAATAATTTATTAGCAGATATAAATGCAATTTCTATTCCCGAAAAAAATGCGGATGTTAAAATACTTAATATAATGATGAGGGTGGTATCCATAGATTACTGCTAACAAATGTAATTATTTTGAAGCTTTTTTTTGTCGTAAATAATATACTACTCCAAATAGGGTGGCCAATGCAAAAAACATGTAGGCTTTTCCGTTTACAAAGCCATCAAAAATGGTAATATATATTGCTACCAATAAACTAGCAATGGCCAATATTAGCCAGTTACGGACTATGAAATTATGCATGTATGATAAAAAAATTATACTACAAAATAAACACTTAGCCTCCGTTATTACAATGTTTAAATTAAAGCGACCTTTAATTGGAACGGTAATTTTAATCCCAATTTTATTACAAACAAAAGCCAACATGCATGCACAACTAATTTTTTTATATATTGGCCTTTAAAATTTAATACCATTGAAACACTTTTCCCTTCTAACCCTAACGGTTTTTATTCTATTTAAATGCGCTATTGCACAGCAAGTAATCTTAAGCGGAAAGGTAACCAATAGTGTTAATGGCGAGCCTTTAACTTATGCTTCTGTTATGGTTAAGCAATACAAAACCAAAACGGATAGCACAGGAAAATTTACTTTTAAATTGCCCTTGGGTAAATATATTTTACGTGTTACTGCCGTTGGTTTTAAACCATACGAAAGGAAATTAGAAATACTTGGATCGGTTGATTTAACCGTTACAATGGATCCTGAGGTAAATCAATTGGATCAATTTGTTTTTAGTGGAAGCAAGATTGAACGAAAGGCCGCGCAAGAGGTAATGAGTATGAATGTGATTAAGCCTAATTTAATAGCTTACACCAATGCCTACGATTTAAGTGATGTGGTAAATAAGGTGCCAGGAGTTAGTGTTATTGAAGGGCAAATAAGCATGCGCGGTGGGGTTGGTTACAGTTACAGTGTGGGTAGCAGGGTTATGGTTTTGTTAGATGATATGCCTTTGATGGGTGCAGATCTGGGTGATGTTCGTTGGAAATTATTACCCATAGAAGCGGCTGAACAAATTGAAGTGGTAAAGGGTGCTACATCAGTACTGTATGGTTCTGCAGCATTAAACGGAAGTATTAATGTGCGAAGCGGTTGGCCTAGTGCAAAACCAGAAACAAAAGTTACCATGTACCAAGGTATTGTAGATAATCCAAAAAGAAGTGAAACCATTTGGTGGGATCGTACCTCACAACCGTTTAATTCGGGTGCTTTTTTTAGTCATAGGCAACAGTTTGGTAATTTTGATTTAGTGGCTAGTGGAAATGTGCACATGGTTAAAAGTCACCTTCAACAAACAGATGAATTTAGAGGCCGATCATACATTAAAACCCGTTATCGCTCAAAAAAAATTAAGGGATTAAGTTATGGTGTAAACAGTATGTTTTTGGCCGAAAAATCTGGAAGATTTTTCCTTTGGGCTGATGCAGATAGTGGCGCACTTAAACCTTATGATGGAAGTATCGGACAAGATTTTTGGAGTATTTATACCATCGATCCGCATATTACTTATGCCAGTCCTAATAAAAAAACAACCCACTCGTTAAAAATGCGTAAATACAATATTGTTCGTTACGTTGACAAAAATTTAAACCGTAATTTGTTTGATGCGAAGGCCGATAATTACGCACTTGATTATACTTGGCAACGCAGTTGGGTAAAACGACTTACCACCACCACTGGATTTTACGGTTCCTATATTACAGCAGTAAGCAATGTTTATGCTGGCCGATACCAGGGTTATTCGTATGCGTTTTTTAGTCAGGCAGATTATAACCACAAACGATGGAATTTAAGCGCTGGTGCACGATATGAAGTAAACAGAATTGATACCGTTGAGGAAAACCGTAGGCCTTTACTAAAATTTGGGGTGAATTATCAAGCAGCCGAAAAAACATTTTTCCGTTTAAATTACGGTGAAGGTTATCGTTTCCCAACTATTGGCGAACGTTATGTTGATGATGGGGTAACTTTATTACGTGTGTTCCCCAATCCACAACTTCAAACCGAATATGGATGGACAGCTGAGTTTGGTATAAAACAAGGATTTAAAATTGCCAATTGGAATGGGCAGTTCGACTATGCTTTGTTTTGGCAAGAATATACAAACCTTATTGAATTTAAATTTGATCAATATGTGCCTGCAACTATTGAAAACCCAACTGGTACATTTGGTTTTAAGGCATTAAATCTGCAACAAGCAAGGGTTGCGGGTATGGAAGCATCAATTAGTGGTAGTGGTGCTATTGGCGAGGTAATTATTAATGTGCTTGGCGGATATACTTATTGCTATCCAGTAAATTTGGCACAAGATACTTCGGCAAAAAAAGCAGGAAACTATATAAAAGATTTTGCTAAAAGTTTTGGTGGGGTTGATAGTGCTTATGCAGCATCAAAATTATTACCCTACCGCAACCGCCACTTGGTTAAGTTTGATATAGAAGCATCGTACCGTAAAATTAACATAGGCTACGGTGTGCAGTATTACAGTAAGTTTGATAATATTGATCCATTACTTTACATCATCATTCCAGGCTTGCCAAAGTTCATGAATAGTGTCGGCAGTGGCGATTGGGTTCATCAAGCGCGTATAGGAGTTAATATTAGTCCTAATTTAACAGTAAGTTTTATTGTAAACAATGTAATGAATTTAGAGTATGCTACCCGTCCTGCAAGGATGGACCC
>CALPIR020000146.1 GCA_943323675.2 Chitinophaga pinensis
CCTACACTATCAATGCCTTGAACCTTGATATGTGTACTAAATGCCTTCGATTTCTCAAATATCTGATTAGCCCATTTAGCCTTTATAACACGGTAACCATAATTACTCATTAAACTAATGGCATTACTACAATTGGTACGGTGTATTTTCACCCCCTCGCCAACGGTAATAAATCCAAAAATTTCATCACCAGGAATTGGGTTGCAACATTTACTAAAGCTATAAGGAAGATCACTTTCGTCTCCAATTATTACGCCATCTTTAGGCGTAACTTTTATGGAATCCTTTTGCGCAGCCTTGGCTTCCTTTAGTTGTTTAACTTCTTGTAAGTGTTCTAGTTTTTGTTGCTTAATATACTCAAGAATTTCGGCAATATGTATTTTGGTTTTATCAATTTTCTCATCGGCAACTTGCGCATACAATTCGGTAACCGTAGGCAATTTATAATAGGCTATCATATCCTGCAATACTTCGCTGGTAAAGGCTAGTTTTTCCTGATTAAACTTGCGTTCTAAAATTTCTTTACCCATGGCTGCTGCTCGCATTTTAACCTGCTTATGCCAATCGCGAATTTTACTTTTGGCCTTTGCCGTAACTACGTAATTTATCCACTCTTCTTTAGGCGACTGTTTTGTTGATGTCAAAATTTCAACCTGATCACCATTTGTTAGCACATGGTTTAATGGCACTAATTTATTATTAACCTTTCCACCAATGCAACGCTCTCCTACCTGAGAGTGCACATCAAAAGCAAAATCTAAAATGGTGGCATTTGCCGGAAGCTTGCGTAACTCACCTTTGGGGGTAAACACAAATATTTCTTCGGCAAAAAAGTTCATTTTAAAGTCATCCAAAAAGTCAAGTGCATTTTGATCTGTATCCTCTAGAATCTCGCGCACCCTTCCCAACCATTCTTCAAGCCCTTCATCTTGTTTTGTATTGCTACCTTTGTATTTCCAGTGGGCCGCGTAGCCCTTTTCAGCAATTTCATCCATCCTACGTGTACGTACCTGTACTTCAACCCACTTTCCTTTAGGCCCCATTACGGTGGTGTGCAAGCTTTCGTAACCATTGGCTTTGGGGGAGCTTACCCAATCGCGCAACCTATCTGGATTTGGACGATAGTTATTGGTAACTATTGAATATACCTTCCAGCAATCAGATTTTTCATCTTCAAAATCAGTATCAATAATTATTCTAATGGCAAACAAATCATACACTTCCTCAAAAGGGATGTTTTGTTTCTTCATTTTATTTAAAATGGAATGAATAGATTTGGGTCGTCCTTTCATTTCATATTTAAATCCTTCCTTATCCAAGTCTTCAATTAATGGTTCAATAAACTGCTTTATATACCGGTTACGTTGTAATTTAGTTTCTTGTAACTTGTTTTTAACGAAATTATACTTATCGGGTTCAAGGTATTTAGTCGCTAAATCTTCTAGCTCGGTTTTAATTGAATATAATCCTAAACGGTGAGCCAAAGGCGCATACACGTATTGCGTTTCGCTTGCAATTTTAAGTTGCGATTTCGAGCTCATAGAATCAAGGGTACGCATGTTGTGTAACCTATCAGCTAGTTTTATCAATATAACCCTAACATCATCACTTAATGTTAGAAGTAACTTCTTAAAATTTTCAGCCTGAATAGATTTGTCTTGCTGTTCAAAAACACCCGATATTTTGGTTAATCCATCAATAATAGTTGAAACCTTTTTACCGAAATTGAGTTCAATAATATCAAGTGTTATTTCAGTATCTTCCACCACATCATGCAACAGGGCACAAATAATAGATGTAGCTCCAAGCCCAATCTCCTCACCACAAATTTGTGCTACGGCCAAAGGATGAAAAATATATGGCTCACCAGATTTTCTACGCATCGTTTTATGCGAATCCAAAGCCATCTCAAACGCTTTTCTGATTTGCTTCCTATCGTTGTTATCTAAATTACGCTTACATGCCTTAATAACATTACGGTATGCCTTTACTATTTCCTTATTTTCTTTTTCTGTATCAACTACGGGCTGCATAAGCTTTCTTTTGTGGTTATAAATCAAGCACAAATGTAGACAATTACATTTATTCAAATTCCCACATATCAACACCAAAATAATGAGGTATAATTTAAAACAATACAGTTATAACAATTGCAATTTAGGAAGCCTCAAATAAAAGATTAATTATACATCATAGATTGGGCTAAATAGCTGCATTAATTAGCTTTACCCTTAGCTCAACTTCAGTATTAAAAATAACATTTTAAATTAGGAAATGCATGAATCAATAGGTTTGATTTTGCAATCGTTTTTCCTTTTTTAAAATAAAAGATTAATCAAGGTTAAAAAAAATTTGCATAAACCATTTTTCGCCTTACATTTGCTGTCCTTTTTAGGCGCATGTGGCGTAATTGGTAGCCGTGCCAGACTTAGGATCTGGTGCCGAAAGGCGTGGGGGTTCGAGTCCCTCCATGCGCACAACTAGAAACGAAAAAGACTGACCTAAAATCAGTCTTTTTTTCTTAATACACTATTTTAATATGAACGTTACTTTCGATAAAAAAGACGCCTTAAACGGCACAATCTCAGTAAACATTAATGGCGCTGATTACGCTAAAGAGATTGACACCAAATTAAAAGAATACCAAAAACGCGCCAACATCCCTGGTTTTCGTCCGGGTATGGCACCCAAAGGTATGATTGAAAAAATGTATGGAACTACCGTTTTACTTGAAGCCATTAATAGTGCTGCAAGCCGTGGTTTGTTTGATTACATTGAGGAAAGCAAACTAAACATACTTGGCCAACCGGTGTTAACCGAAGATACCAAAGTAGATGAGTTAGTTAAGGGCAACGAATACACATTTAAATTTGATGTGGGTTTAGCACCGGAGTTTACTTTAGATATATCTGAAAAAGATGTTTTTACTAAACTAAAAGTAGCAATTGACGAAAAACAAATTGACGAAGAAGTAGATCGTTTACAAAAGCGTTCGGGTAATCTGATTGATGTTGATACCGCAAGCGAAAATGACATTGTATATACTACAATGGCTGAATTGGACGAAAACGGCAATACTTTTGAAGGTGGTGTTTATTCAGATTCAACCCCGATACTTATTCAATCAATAAAAAACGAAGCCATTAAAAATGAATTCTTAGGTTCAACCAAAGGAAAATCATTTGATGTAAATGTTTTTGATTTGTTTGATAACGACCAAACAGAAATGTCTCACGCATTAAATATCAATAAACTTGCTGTTGCAGACATCAATAAAAATTTCCGTGTAACGGTTAAAGACATTAAAAGCAACGAAAAGGCTGACTTAAACCAAGAGTTATTTGACAAGGTTTATGGTGAAGGCGTTGTAAACTCTATTGATGAATTGCGTTTACGTATTAAGGGTGAGTTAGAAAACTACTTTAATGGCCAAGCAGATCATTTGATTGAGCATGAAATGCTAGACACCTTAGTAGCTAAACAAAAAATTGAACTACCTGATGCGTTTTTAAAACGTTGGTTAATTGATCGCCATGCGGATAAATTTACTACCGAAAACGTTGACGAAAACTACAGCAACGAAGCAAACTACTTACGCAACCATATATTTGAAGAGAAGGTATTGGGCGAAGCTGGGGTAAAAGTAGAAGAGGCCGACATTAAAGAAGCCGCTTTAAATTACACCCGCAGTATGTTTGGTGCATACGGAACTGCCGGAATAAGTGATGAAATGCTTGAGGGTATTATTGAACCAAGCATGAAAAAAGAAGATTACCGCAGCCGTATGATTAATCTAGCCGTATCGCAAAAAGTACGCGATGTAATTAAGAGCAAGATAAAAATTGAAGAAAAAGAAGTTAGCAGCGAAGCATTTTTTAAAATAGTTGCCGAACACAACGACCAACATCACCACTAATCCTAAATTTAAATTTTAAAGAATAAGGTATACCTATTAAAAAGACGCGACTTGTTCGCGTCTTTTTTTGCAATACCACTGTCAGTTTTAGTGATAAGGGCACTATTCAATGTCGTTAAACAAAAAACTTCTTAGACACTGTCAGAGTTTAATGTCAGTAAAATCAATTGGCACAACTCTTGAAACTTTGAATCAACTTTATATATTGCAAACAAATAATAATAATTTATGATGGACCACGGAAAAGAATTTAGAAAATATGCTGTTAAACATAAAGGTATTAGCAGTTTGGCAGTAGATGCATACTTAGAAAGTTCTGTAGAAGGAATGACACGTACGGTTATTGAAGAACGTCCGATGAACTTCCGCGAAATTGACGTGTTTTCTCGTTTAATGGCTGACAGAATTATATTTTTAGGCATGCCAATTGATGATTATGTTGCCAACATCGTTCAGGCGCAATTGTTATTTTTAGATTCGATGGATGCGCGCAGGGATGTTCAAATGTACATCAACTCACCTGGAGGTAGTGTATATGCTGGTTTAGGAATTTATGATACCATGCAATGGATTAACCCTGATGTAGCCACTATTTGTACTGGCTTAGCAGCTAGTATGGGTGCCGTATTACAGTGCGCTGGGGCTAAAGGAAAACGTACCGCATTACCTCATGCGCGTATCATGATTCACCAACCACTAGGTGGGGCTCAAGGCCAAGCCAGTGATATTGAAATTACAGCTCGCGAAATTCAAAAGCTGAAAAAAGAACTGTATGATATTATTGCTGAACATAGCAATCAACCGTTTGAAAAAGTACAACAAGATAGTGACCGCGATTATTGGATGACGGCCCAAGAAGCTAAAGATTACGGCATGATTGACGATGTGTTGAACAAAACCAAGAAAGAACATAAATAATATAATAAACCTACTTTTAGCAAGCCAACCAAATAATAATGGTTGGCTTGTTTTTTTTATAGATATTTGCAGCCCATGAGTAAGAAAAAAGAAGACATTTGTTCATTTTGCGGACGTCCAAAAAGTCAAACCCAATATTTGATTTCTGGGCTTGATGCATTGATTTGCGAAAACTGTATAGACCAAGCGTACCGGATTATAAACGAAGATCACACTGCTGATGCAGGTAAAAATACAACCTTTGATTTTGCAGGTAAATTATACAAACCAGCAGAAATAAAAAAACACCTCGATCAATATGTAATTGGACAAGACGAGGCTAAAAAAGTATTAAGTGTTGCTGTTTACAATCACTTTAAACGCTTAATGCATAAAAACAAAACCAATGATGTAGAGTTAGAAAAATCTAATATTTTATTAGTTGGTGAGACAGGAACAGGAAAAACATTGTTAGCTAAAACATTAGCAAAACTATTAAATGTTCCATTTTGCATTGCAGATGCCACCGTTTTAACAGAGGCTGGATATGTTGGGGAAGATGTAGAGAGCGTATTAACACGTTTGTTACAAGCCGCAAACTACGATGTAACTGCTGCAGAGCGTGGCATTGTATACATTGATGAAATTGATAAAATTAGCCGTAAAAGCGATAACCCAAGTATAACACGCGATGTCAGTGGTGAAGGTGTTCAACAGGCATTATTAAAAATCTTAGAAGGTACTACTGCTAATGTTCCTCCTCAAGGCGGGCGTAAACATCCAGACCAAAAAATGATTGCCATTAATACCGAAAATATCTTATTTATTTGTGGTGGCGCGTTTGAGGGTATTGATAAACAAATTGCAAGAAGAATGCAAACTCAAGCCATTGGCTTTAAAAACCAAGTAGGTGTTAAAGCTGATGAAACTAATTATTTGCAATATATATCACCTGCCGACTTACGTAACTTTGGTTTGATACCCGAAATAATTGGCCGTTTACCAGTTTTATGTCATTTAAACCCATTAGATCGGGATACACTGCATCGTATTTTGGTTGAACCTAAAAATGCATTGATAAAACAATACATTAAAATGTTTGAGTTGGAAGGTATTAAACTTACCATAAGTGA
>CALPIR020000147.1 GCA_943323675.2 Chitinophaga pinensis
AAATTGATTATGAAATTACTGTTGTATCTGCTCATCGTACTCCGGAGCGTATGTTTGAATATGCTAAAACAGCACGTAGCCGTGGTTTAAAAGTAATTATTGCAGGGGCTGGTGGTGCTGCTCATTTACCTGGTATGGTTGCATCAATTACCACACTTCCTGTTGTTGGTGTTCCCGTTAAGTTAAAAGCTTTAGAAGGAATGGACTCGTTATTATCCATTGTGCAAATGCCTGGTGGCGTTCCGGTTGCTACTGTTGCCATTAACAATGCTAAAAATGCAGGATTACTAGCAGTTCAAATATTAGCCACTTACGATGATGAGTTGGCAGATGCCATGCAAGCATATAAAGATAAAATGAAAGAAGAAGTGCTTGAAAAGGCAGAAAAAGTAGAACACGGACGTAAAAAAATCGGGTTTTAATTCGATTTTATAAATAAAAATGCCCCAATAAGTGTTTCACTCATTAGGGCATTTTATGTTTAGCTTTTTTATTTATTCAATTTCACTAACTTTCACTGCGTTTGTTCTTGGTCTGTCTTTTATTGGCATACTTGCGGTATTTATCACCAACTCTCCAGCCTTAATTAATCCTTTTTCCTTAAGTATGTCGTTAACATCTTGTATAGATTGATCGGTGCTTTCGAAGTTTTTATAATAAAATGCACGCACACCCCATACCAAACTTAATGTATTTAATAACCGTTGGTTTCCTGTAAAAATATAAATAGCGGCCTTGGGCCTAAACGATGATATCTTATAGGCTGTGTATCCACTAAATGTCATGCTCACAATAGCTGATGCTTTCAAATGGTCTGATATTCTTACTGCGGTGAAGCAAATTTCATCACTCAGAAAAGTAGGAGAGTCGTCAGTAGGACGTCTGCCTTTAAAAAAAGGAGCATTTGTTTTTTCCGCTTCTGCAATAGTGCGCTGCATATGTTTTATTGCAAGAACAGGATAAGCACCTACAGATGTTTCGGCACTTAACATAACAGCATCAGCGCCATCCATTACAGCGTTGGCAATATCGTTTACCTCGGCACGTGTAGGCGATGAGTTGGTTATCATGCTTTCCATCATTTGGGTGGCGATAATTACTGGTTTAGCGGCTTCAATGCACTTTTTTACAATGCGCTTTTGTATCACCGGAACTTGTTCCATTGGTAACTCGACTCCCAAATCACCACGAGCAACCATCACACCATCTGTTACTGCTATAATTTCATCTAGGTTATCTAATGCTTCAGGTTTTTCAATTTTAGCAATTACCCTCGGTTTCCATTCAGACTTATCGATTATCTCTTTTAATTCAAGTATATCTTCTGCTTTTCTAACAAAGCTAAGGCCAATCCAATCTACCTTGTTTTCCAAACCAAACATTAAATCGTTGCGGTCCTTCTCTGTCATGGCCGGAATTGATAGTTTAGTTTGTGGTAAGTTGAATCCCTTTTTTGAAGATAAAAATCCACCAAAATTTACTTTGCATTTTATTTCATCTTCACCATTACTCTCTACTACTTCAATCTCGATTTTCCCATCATCTAGTAAAATTAATTCGCCCGGTTTTACATCTTTTGCAAGTGTTTCAAATTTCACCGAAATCTTTTCTGATGTCCCTAAGATTGGTTTAGTACTGACAGTTATAATACTACCAGTTTTTAAATCCACCTTATTGTCTAGCATTTCTCCCACACGCAATTTTGGTCCTTGTAAATCTAGTAGCATGCTCACATGGGTATTCAAGTCATGGTTAACTTGCTTTATGTTATCGATCACTTTTTTATGATCCTCGTATGTTCCATGAGAGAAATTTAATCTACAAACGTCAACACCCTCTTCTATTATGGTTTTAAGCATTTCGTAACTAGAGGTTGCAGGGCCTATCGTGGCAACAATTTTGGTGCGGTTAAAATTCGCTGTCTTCATATATATTCTTACGTTATTTGCCCTCATTTCAGGCACTCAAATGTAACTTAATTATTGTTTAGCTACGTTAATTAATTGTTTTATATGCATTCATCAAACATATACAAGGTTATGTTTTGACTTTAGTTTTTCAGTTTCAACTTCAAATATTATTTGTACAGTTGGTATAGTTTTGATGTTCTCTTTCAGAATGTCTTCCTCAAAAAAGTTAATTGCACCTTTAATTAGAAGTAGGTAGTCAAATGTTTTTAACTCTGGAATCAATAGTTGAGATTCATCTCTATTTCCAATAAGTGTATAAGTGGTATGATTTTCCTCGTCAGTGAAAGTAAATTGCGTAAACGCACATAATTTCGAGGCTATTTCAATTTCATAATCATCTACTCTTGAAAAGTTATAGGGATAGATTTTATTCAAAAACCAAACTAATCGATGAGCTCTCTCTTGCGATACAATTCCGTAAAGCAAAAAATCATATTCAAATTCGATATCCAGTTCAAACTTTTTGATAAATATTAATATTTACTGCGAAGTAACGAAAATTAGACCATGGAGGCATTTAGCTGATAGGATTTTTTTACACAAATATCAAAAAAATAGCAAGGTTTGCTTTTTAGTTAAAAAAAACACTTTATTTGCACATTCGAAACTAAAATAAAATACTAAAATGTCAGACGTAGCAACAAGAGTAAAAGCTATCATTATAGATAAGCTTGGCGTTGAAGAAAGTGAAATTACTAACGAAGCTAACTTTACCAACGATTTGGGTGCTGATTCACTAGACACCGTTGAATTGATTATGGAATTCGAAAAAGAATTCAATATCGCAATTCCGGATGATCAAGCCGAAAAAATTGGTACTGTTGGTCAAGCGGTTGCTTACATCGAGCAAAACGCTAAAGCTTAATTTTATTTAAACAAACGTATTTAAATGACATCCCGAAGAGTAGTTGTTACAGGAATTGGAGCTTTAACGCCTATTGGTAACAATGTTCAGGATTATTGGACAGCATTGTCAAACGGTGTGAGTGGGGCAGCCCCTATCACCCGTTTTGACTCATCCAAATTCAAAACACAGTTTGCCTGCGAAATTAAAAATTTCGATGTAACCAATTTCATCGACCGCAAAGAAGCGCGTAGAATGGATCCGTATACCCAATACGCAATGGTTACAGCCGATGAGGCATTGGTTGATGCTGGACTAGATTTGGAAAAAGTCAACAAAGACCGTGTTGGTGTAATTTGGGCTTCTGGTATCGGTGGTTTAAGTACGTTTCATGCAGAAGTAATGGCATTTAGCAAAGGTGATGGAACTCCTCGTTTCAGCCCCTTTTTCATTCCAATGATGATTGCCGATATTGCTTCCGGATTAATTTCAATTAAGTACGGCTTTAGAGGGCCTAATTTTGCAGTTGTTTCTGCTTGTGCCAGTTCCACTAATGCAATCAGTGATGCGTTCCTTTATATAAAGGCGGGCAAAGCCGATATGATTGTAACAGGAGGATCTGAAGCAAGTGTTTGTGAACCGGCAATTGGTGGTTTTAATTCAATGAAAGCGCTTTCAGAGCGTAACGATGAACCGCAAACGGCCTCGCGTCCTTACGACTTAACCCGTGATGGTTTTGTTTTAGGTGAAGGAGCAGGTGCCTTAATTTTAGAAGAATTAGAACACGCAAAAGCTCGTGGAGCAAAAATATATGCTGAGTTGGTAGGTTGCGGTGCAAGTGCCGATGCATATCACATGACAGCACCTCACCCAGAAGGATTGGGAGCGAGTCTCGTAATGAAAATGGCACTAGAAGAAGCTGGTATTTCACCAGATGAAGTTCAATATATTAATACCCATGGTACTTCTACTCCATTGGGAGATGCACAAGAAATAAAAGCAATACAAAACGTATTCGGTGATGCAGCATATCAATTAAATATTAGTTCAACCAAATCAATGACCGGCCACTTACTAGGTGGAACGGGCGCAATTGAAGCTATCGCTTGTATAATGGCCATACAAAAAGGAATTATTCCTCCTACTATCAATCATGTTACGCCAGATCCTGCAATAGATTCTAAGTTGAATCTTACCTTTAATAAAGCCCAAACACGCGAAGTTACTTTTGCCTTAAGCAATACTTTTGGATTTGGTGGTCATAATGCTTCAGTACTCTTTCGTAAGTACGAGGGTTAATTAAATCGTCACCATTTTGATTTTTAGAACAATCTGCGGCATTTATTATTCCTTATTTTCAAAGCAACGAAATTCTTATAAAAGTGTTAAATGTATTACTGGGTTTTATCCAGGATCTTTAACATGTTACTCGCAGTCTCTGCGTCATCATTCTGCATCTAATCCTGTTCATAAAAATGGTTCACGTGATAGTAACGAGCGCCTGGAATATCTTGGCGATTCGGTATTGAATACTGTTGTGGCGGAACTACTTTTCAATCGTTTCCCTTATAAAAATGAGGGTTTTTTAACTGAAATGAGAAGTAAAATTGTGAGTAGGGAGAGTCTTAATGACTTAGCTATAAAAATAGGTCTTAGTCATATTGTTCAGTATGATAAACGGGCAATCGGGCTTCATACCAAAAATAGCATTTTTGGTAATGCATTAGAAGCGTTTATTGGCGCAATTTTTTTAGATGGCGGATTTTCTTTGGCTAAAAAATTTATCCTCAAGAAAATAATTACTCATATTGATTTGGATACCCTTCAGCACGTTGAAAAAAATTACAAAGGTAGGCTTATTGAATGGGGACAGCGACAAAATGCATCTGTTGAGTTTGATACTCTAGAAGACAATAGCCGCAAACAAAGGATATTTATCATCAAAGTTTTAATTAACGGAGACGTACTTGGGGTTGCAGAGCATATTTCAAAGAAAAAGGCGGAGCAATTGGCTGCAGAAAAAGTGTCCGAGCATTTAGGTATTAAGCTATAGTTTTTATTAAGCTGTTTCCTTTAATCTAGTTCTAGTAGTTATCCCCATTTTATTAAATATGGATTAAAAAGCATGATTCATAAACTCATACCCCAATAATGAATCTCCCATTATGTATCATTATTTTGCGTTGCCTTCTCCTAAATTGTTTTAATAACAAAAATTAGGGCTTGCTTTTGAAGATAATTTCAATAATTTTGATATGATAAAAGTTTTGTGAAAAATAACTAAAGCATTATGAAAGTATATTTACAACGATTCAAGTCTATTAACTTATTAGGCTTAACTTTTCTACTTACAATGTTCAGTTTGGTAACCCAAGCTCAAGTCATTGTTCAGGTTGGAACGGGAACAGCCTCTAACACGAATCAAGCACTCCCAGCTCCTTATCAAAATTACTTTTGGGGTTCTAAACAGCAATTTCTAATTCTTAAATCGGAGCTAAATGCTCTTGGAATATCTGCAGCAGCTCCGATCACGTCTCTCGGATTCAATGTTTCAGCCTTGGGCTCAACTCCACTCGGTGGATATAAAGAGACATTCATAAGATTGAAAAATGTTACTTATAACGCCTTCACGGGTACTTGGGAAACAGGTCTGACACAAGTGTTTTATGCGGCCACGTTCACCCCTTCATTAGGTTGGAATATGCATACATTTTCAACCCCTTTCTCTTGGGATGGAACTTCAAATATAGTTGTCGAAGTTTGTAATAATGATGTTGCTTGGACAAGTACTAGTAATGCGAGTGTATTTAACTCCACTACTTCATTTGCTTCAGCAATGTTATATCAGAATGATGCATCTGGTGTTTGCGGGTCACCTGGTACTGTAACTTCTACTTTTGATAGATGTAATATGAGACTGATATTTAATAATTCAAGTTCAGGTGGAGGTGGTAATCCATTTTTAGCACCACCCATATCAAGTTTCGCATACGATAAAGGCATAGATACGGTATGGGTAAATAGCCCATATGCATTTGTAAATAATTCAACAGGCGATAGCGCATCATATTGGCGCATCGAGGGACAACCAGGCGCAACGCAATGTGTTCCTAACT
>CALPIR020000148.1 GCA_943323675.2 Chitinophaga pinensis
TGGACCAATGCGGCTCATTTTCTCAAATCCTTCTACAAATTCAGCCATGATTTTAAAGGTTGCCCAACTATCGGTAACTCTAATTTCTGGCCAATTCTTTTTCTCAAATGCCTTTTTTATCCTCTCTTCATTTGTCATAAGTATGCATTTATTATTACACGAATAAGGGCGCACTTGTGCGCCCCTTTGTACAATTATACAAGAATTATTATTATCCTAAAAGCTGTTTTAAAAGCGAAGAAATGATTTTTCCATCAGCTTTACCAGCTAACGCTTTCATAGCTGCAGGCATTGCTTTGCTAAAATCTGCTGCTCCAGTTGCACCTATTTCTGTTAACACCAATTGTAGTGCTGCTTTAACTTCGTCTTCACTCATTTGCTTAGGCAAATAGCGCTCAATAACTGCAAGTTCTTCACGTTCTGTTACTGCCAATTCTTCGCGGCCATTACTCACAAAAATGTCTATACTTTCTTTGCGTTGTTTAGCCAGTTTCTGAAAAATTTTAATGGCAGCTTCATCCTCTAGGCTGTCTTTTGCACTTTCTGCTGTGGCAGCAATCATTAATGCAGATTTTAAGGCACGTAAAGCACGTAACGAAACTTCGTCTTTGGCTTTCATTGCCGTAATGATATCGGTATTTATTTGTTGTTGTAAACTCATAATAAACTGCGGCTTATTTCTTTTTAGGAATGTATTTGGCTGTTTTGTTTAAGAAGAAGGTAAACGTATCGCTACGCAAACCGATACGCAATGTTTCTAGAGGAATTACATCATTTGGCGCTATGTTACCAAGGTTAACATTCGCATCAACCAACTTAATAAAGTAGGTTTGTTGCGCTTTTTGCGGGGCCTCCCAAATAATTTTTTCGCTATCAATTTTTGTTAAAATCTCCTGAACCAAACCCTCACGAACTTCGCCACTGCTTCGGTATACACCGACATTTCCAGCCTCACGTGCTTCTGCAATTACTTTCCAAGCACCAGCTTTAAGTTCTGCTTTCATCAATTCTATCCACTGGTAAGGTGGAATAATTTTTTCTACATCTTTGCTTCCTACTTCGCTTAACACAATGGCGTGCTTGCTAATTTTATTGATGTATTCTAATTTTACATTGTGTGGCATTTCAATACTGCCATCTGAAACTTCAACATGCTCAAGTTTATATTTATCAATGACCTTTAAAAAATCATCGTATTGGTTACGCACAATAAAGGCTTCAAATAAAGTTCCACCAAAATAAACGCGCATTCCTGCATCTTTGTACAGCTTAATTTTTTCAGCAAGGTTAGGAGATACCATGCTGGTTCCAAAACCCAATTTAACTAAGTCTACGTACTCGCTGTTTGCTTCAATAAAATTTGCGGCTTCTGTAAGGCTAAGGCCCTTGTCCATCACCATTGTTAAACCATTATTACGTGGCTTTGCAGTTCTATCGGGTAACTGTTTCAGTTTAAAGTTTCTCATTTTTTTCTTTATACAGTGCTATAAGTGATAAGATGTCGCTCACGTTTTGAAGTTGAGGCATAATCTCGAAAATTAAAAAGTGGTCGTCAAAATTAATACTTAAAGCTGTTTCTAAGTGTACTTTTGCTTGCCTGGTTTTGCCCATGGCGTACAAATAAGTAGCCATTCTGTAGTGTAACTGGTGATTGTCAGGGCTTAACTTAAGGGCTTTGCCAACAATATCAGCAGCTTCTTCTTGTTTATTTTCTACAAAAAGCACATACGACCAATCCAACCAAGCCTCCATCATCATCGGGTCGAGTAGAATAATATCTTGGTAGCATGCTATAGCCTCTTCGATATGGTTCATTTTATACTCCGTTTCACCCAATACCAACAAGTACTCGGTGTTATCTTGTTCCAAAACAACAGCACGTTTAATAAATTGCAAGGCTTCTTTCAGTAGTCCTTCTTTTTCAAAGGTAAGTCCAATACCAAACCATGCCTCAGCAATATTGGGATTAAGTTTGGTTGCTTTTTTGTAAAACTCGCGCGCTTCAATATTTCTATCCATGCGCTCTAAGCAACCAGCCAAATTACAATAGGTTACAGCATCAGGCCCATCGCGCTCTAAAGTTATTTGGTATTCTAAAATGGCATCTTCATATCTGTCTAATTCTACTAAGGCATTAGCTTTATTAAAGCGAGCCACAGTAAAATCTTCATCAATAGCCAAGCAGTAATCAAATGCGTCAATTGATTTTTCAAAGTCTCCTATTTTGGTATGAATTACACCCAATGCATACCATGCTGAAGTATTGTATGGGTCCATATCAATAAGCTTATGGACGTAGAATATACTTTTGTCGTAATTCCCCAGCAAATCATAGGCATTTGCTGTTTCGTGATAGGCTTGTTCTAATTCAGGGTTTTCGGAAACAATTAATTCAAAATATTCAGCAGATTTGTCTAAACGGTTAGTTTCTTCGTAGGCGTAAGCAATTTCAAATAACACATCTGGTCGGTCATCTGTGTGCAATAATGCTTTATCAAAACAGGCCTCTGCTTTTTCATCTTGGTTCATGTTTAAAAAAACTTCCCCTTTTATTAAAGCAATATCGGCATTAAATGGTTCGTATAGTTCAGCATTTTCAGCAATTTCAAGCGATTCTTCTAGTTTCCCCATCGCTAAAAACACACTTGCCTTTTGCACCATAAAGCCAATGTGATTAGGAAACAACTCTTCACCATAATAAAGCACTTCCAATGCCTTCTTAAGTTTTTCTTTTTGGATATAATAATCGCAAATATCTTCTAATGCCTCAGCTTCAAAAAACTCGCGGGTTTTATTCCGCAACATCTTTTCATATCGCTGTACGTTCGATTGTACTTCTTCGTCTAAAAAATCGTCAGCATCCATAGTTCTAAAACTTAGCCGAACAAATATAACACCAAAACAAGGTGATGTTTGAAAAAAATACAGAGATTATGCACAACTTATTAAATAGCTTGGGTTGCATGACATAGTTTTAGAACAATTAACAAACAACTTAATCTGTTCATTATACCGCTTGTAAAAACTGCAAATAATTTACATTTAAAATACGTTTATTGCATACATGTATAAAACTGCACTTCCTGCAATCGCCTTTTTATTAGGTTTTACAACCGTTGCTCAATCCCAAAGTTTAAGCCAGGCAAGCTGGCAGCAAAGGGTTGATTATAATATACAAGTAGTTTTGCGCGACTCACAAAATGTATTGAGTGGTTTTGAAACCATGACCTATTACAACAACTCACCCGATACATTAAAAGAAATATATATCCATTTATGGCCTAATGCTTATTTAAATACAGAGACGCCTTTCGCCCAACAGCAAATTGAAAACGGCAAAACAGATTTTTACTATGCCCCTAAAAGTAACAGAGGCAAACTAGATTCGTTAAATTTTAAGATTGACGGACAAAAGGTTAAAACAGAATTTATAGTGGGTTATGAAGTGGCTAAACTTGTTTTAGAGAAGCCCGTTTTGGCTGGTCAAAAAGTGGATATCACAACACCTTTTAGAGTTAAAATGCCTAAAGTTTTTTCGCGCTTAGGGGAAGAAAACATGTTATTTTGTGTTACACAATGGTACCCTAAACCTGCTGTATATGATGTAAATGGATGGAATCCAATGCCGTATTTAGACCAAGGAGAATTTTATAGCGAATACGGAAAGTTTGTGGTTGATATAACTGTGCCCAAAGATTATGTAGTAACTGCAACAGGTCAAATACAGCAGCTCGAAGAAAAAGAATGGTGGCTTAAACGCAATGATGTTGTGTATGAAATGCATCCCTCGAAGCAACCATTAAAAACATTACGGTTTGTGCAAGATTCTGTGCATGATTTTGCATGGTTTGCCAGTGCTAAGTTTAAGGTAAGTAAAGGAGAGGTGTTGCTTAACAATGGCCATAACGTTGAAACGTGGTTTTTTAGTGAAATTGATAATGATAAGAAACGGTCAGAAGGAATTTTATATACCAACGAAGCGGTTAAATTTTATTCAAATTTCGTTGGAAATTATCCTTATCAACATGCATCTGTTGTAGTTACAAAATTAAAGGCGGGGGGTGGCATGGAGTATCCTACAATAACCAATGTAACCGAAGTAAACCGACAAGTAATTGTGCATGAGGTTGGGCACAATTGGTTTTATGGAATTTTAGGAAATAACGAAAGGCTTTACCCTTGGATGGATGAAAGCATTAATAACTATTACGAATCAAGAAGTACCTATAAGTCAAAACCAGTTATACATGGCAATTTGTTTGGCAATAAAAAATCTGGCAAACGGTCCTTAAGCATGGAAAATTTAGCTGAATCTTCTTTTGGTTCGCTAGAGTTACAATATTTATACTCGGCTCGAAATAACAATGCACAAGCACCTTTTCTGACCTCCACAGCGTTTACAAATCAAAACTACGGTACCATTATTTATGGAAAAGCAGCCCTGGCTTTTTTACAATTAGAAGTGTATCTGGGTAAGGATATTTTTGATGGTATGATGAAAAGTTATTATGAAAAATGGAAGTTTAAGCATCCTTTACCGAACGATTTTATTAATCATGCTAAAACATATACAGGCAAAAATTTAGATTGGTTTTTTAATGGTTTGATGAATACCAAAAACAATCCTGATCATGCCATTTGTAGTGTTAAAAAAAGCAAGGGCAATTTAGCAGTAACCATAAAAAACAAAGGCGGAGTGGCTTTACCGTTTGTTATTCAAACCATGCATGGTGATAGTATAATACACGAAACCAAAGTAGAACCGTTTACTGGAAAAACCACCATTACTTTACCTGCTGCTATGGCTACAAGTGTTAAAATTGATGCGCGAGAGGAAAGCATTGATATCTTTAGAAATAATAATTATGCGAGTACAAGCGGCTTATTTAAAACGGCTAGAAAACTTGATGTTGATTTGTTTGTAAATAAGGAAAAACCATACAACCAACAACTATTTTGGATGCCTATTGTTGGTGCTAATTATTATAATAAAACCATGCTGGGATTGGCGTTTTACAACAGCATATTACCGCGTAAAAAAACAGAATACATCATTGCACCTATGTATGCTTTTGGTACAAAAGATGTAGCTGGATATTTGGCTTTGCAACATAGAATTTTAGGTAATGGATTTATTAAAGAAGCTCAAATTGGGGTTGATGTAGCAAGGTTTGCAACATCGGGTTATAATAGTAATCAAATCATCGGACAAGACTCTTTAAAAAATAATATTTTAGGAGAAAAATACGGATCACGTATTTACGAAAAGATAGCACCGCGTGTCAGTATTATTTTTGCCAATAACACACCACGAAATGGGATAGAAAAAAGGTTAGATATGAGATATGTTATGGTAAATGAACAAAAACATACAACGGTTCTGTTTTCTAATTTTAAAGCTTATTTGGGTTATTTCGATGTGAAATATACCCACTCCAAAAGAAACAAACTTATGCCTTACGATGTGCAGTTAAATTACCAATTAGCAAATGCACAAAGTGTATTTCAAAAAATCACCGCGGAGTACAATGCCTTTTTTGATTACGGTGAAGAAAAGAAAGGACTAACAGTAAGAGGATTTGCAGGGTTATTTTTGAAAAAGCCAGGAGATGGAAAGGACGAAAGAGCTTATTTCCGTTTAGCAGAAAACAATGGTTATTATGATTATTTGTATGATCAAGCGCAGTTCGGTAGGGGCGAAACAAAAATAAACGAGTCTAATTTGTTTACACAACAATTGATGCCAACAGGTACGGGTTTTAGAACCTACTCTAATGTAGCATTAACAGACGATTGGGTTGCTTCGGCTAATTTTACTTCAACCATTCCCGGGGTTTTGCCATTACGTTTATTTTTTGATGTAGCGGCAATCAA
>CALPIR020000149.1 GCA_943323675.2 Chitinophaga pinensis
AAAATTTATTTCGTTTACTGTAGACCCCGAAAACGACTCCGTTCCTGTGTTAAAAGCTTATGCTGAAAATTTGAAAATAACAGGTAATAATTGGTACTTTACAACCAGTGATAATGAACAAATTTTTAAAATTGGGAGAGGTTTTTTATTGCCTGTTTCAATTGAAGATAGAACAATTGACCACTCTCAGCAGTTATTATTAATTGACAAACAAAATCGAATCCGTGGCATGTATGATGCCTTAGACGACTATGAGATGAAACGTTTGCAAGGAGAAATTAAAGTACTATTATATGAATACAATAACAAAAAGTAATCAAGACAAAATTTATTTCAGAATTGTAATTACACTTTCGGTAGTAGTATTTGCCGCTGTGGTAATTTTAAACCGTAAAATTATACCAAGACCAGATACTACGCCAGATTTTGTATACTTCTTACCTAAATTAAACGCATTCATTAATGCAACTTGCAGTTTATTGTTATTGGTATCGCTTTACTTCATAAAACAAAGAAATATTGCGGCACACAAAACAACCAATATCATTACTTTTATTTTATCTAGTGCATTTTTGGTTTCTTATGTATTGTTTCATTATTTCGTTGACAATACGCTTTACCCAGATAATGGTTTTAAAACAATCTATTATGGGGTACTAATACCTCATATTATTTTAGCAGCACTTGTATTACCGTTAATTTTACTTTCGTTTTATTACGGGCTAAAAATGGATGTTGTCACACACAAAAAATTGGTGCGATTTGCCTACCCTATATGGCTATTTGTAACGGTAAGTGGTGTTGTTGTATATTTAATGATATCCCCATATTACGCATTTTAAGTTATCATCTGAGGTGATGAATATCATATAGAAAGCTTGATTTGAATATTAACTTCGTAGCATAAAATTATGAGAAAACTAGCTGTATTATTTATCGTTACTTTACTTATTACCATTTGCTCTGATGCATTTGCTCAAGGTTGTCCAATGTGTAAAACATCGTTGGAAGAAGCAAGGAAAAATGGCTCTCAGGTAGGTGAAACGCTTAACAATGGAATTCTCTATTTATTAGCATTACCCTACATTGTGGCATCCGTTTTTGGTGTTATTTGGTATCGTAATTACAAAGCAAAGTAAAAATACAAACGCTAACTTAAAGTTACTAATCATGCCAAAAAATAAATTCATTGCAAGCAAAGGTGCCGCAATGCTTCAATGTAAATGCCCAAGGTGTCAATCAGGTGATTTGTTTGTAACAAAAGCAACTGACTTAGGTGGTTTTATGAAAATGTATGAAACATGTCCAAATTGTGACTTGAGGTATGAAATTGAACCTGGCTTTTTTTGGGGGGCAATGTATGTTAGTTACGCCCTAACTACTGGGTTAATGTTAGTTACCTTAGGTGTTCTATGGCTTGGCTTTCACGATCCTGAATTTTGGATATATGTGGTCAGCATAATTGGTGTTGTGTTCATCACTTTACCTTGGGTTTTTCGCTATTCAAGGATGTTGATGCTTTACTTGTTTTCTCCTTTTCGTTTTGATAAAAACTACACTAAAACTACCTAATTTTAGTAATAAATAAATTTTAAGCCTATTTTTACCTCAGTATGAATAGGCTTTTTTATTGCATTCTTTTTATTACAATCTCCTCTCGTGCGCTTGCTCAATTCGAACTTCAATTGTTTGACAAGTTAACCACGCAACCTATAGAGGGCGCTTCTGTTTCGCAAGTTTGGGTAAACGATAAAACTCAATTCACCAACAAGCATATAGCCATAACCAACAAAAAAGGAATTTGTCAAATAGAAGAGGAAGCCATAAAACAGTTGGCTACATTTACCATTTCACACCAATCAATTGGAACAGTCTCATACACTACTTACCAGCTAATATCAAATAACTATAAGCTTTACCTTACAAACAATACTCCACAATTAGAAGAAGCCATCATTAGCGCCAATCGTATTAATGAAAAAGCAAAGGACATATCACGACATATAGAAACCATCAATAGGCAACAACTCTCATTCGCTAATCAACAAAACACAGCAGATTTGTTAATGAATCAAAGTAATGTTTACATTCAAAAAAGCCAGCAAGGTGGAGGCAGTCCAATTTTAAGGGGATTTGAAGCAAATCGTGTATTATTAGTTATTGATGGGGTTAGGCTCAATAATGCCATTTACCGTTCGGGGCATTTACAAAATGTAATTCGTATTGATCAGCATTTACTAGAAAAAGTTGAGGTTTTATATGGCTCAGGAAGCGTTATTTACGGAAGCGATGCACTTGGTGGAGTGGTAAGCTTTTTTACCAGAAATCCAGAGCTAAATAAAAGCCCTAAAGCATTTTATTTACATAATGAGTTCTATAACCGATATTCATCAGCAAACAACGAAACAACCTATAATTATAATGTAAATATTGGCCTCAAAAAATGGGCGTCATTAACCTCTATTACACACAGTAATTTTGGCAATGTAATTCAAGGTAAAAACAGAGGTGCTGAATGGGAAAATGTAGGCTTACGCCCAAACTTTGTAAAGCGAATTAATAACCAGGATGTAATTATAAATAACCCTAACCAATACGAGCAAACAGAAAGCAATTACAGACAAACAGATTTTAGTCAAAAAATACTTTTTAAGCCCTCAGAAAAACAACAACAAACTATCAATTTTCAATACTCTAACACCAGCAATGTGCCGCGTTATGATAGGCTAACAGACATCAGCAATGGTTTACCCAAATCGGCACAGTGGTTTTATGGCCCCGAAAAAAGACTATTACTATCTCACAATTGGCAGTACAATATTAGTCGTAGTTGGTTTGACAAATTAAACACCATTGCAGCTTATCAGTATATTGAAGAAAGCAGGAATGACAGATCATTCAATAATGCGTGGTTAAGAACTAGAAATGAAAAAGTAAATGTATTTAGTTTAAATATAGATGTTTTTAAGCGTATAAAAACCCACGAAATAAGATATGGTATAGATGCACAGTTCAACGATGTAAATTCAACCGCACTTCAAACCGATATCAATACACAACAACGCAAAGCTCTTAACACTCGGTACCCTGCTGGAGGAAATAATATGAGCATGGCAGGGTTGTTTATTAGTCATAATTGGGAAATAAATTCACACTTTATTGTAAATGACGGTTTAAGGATTTCATATATCAACACAAACAGTAATCTGGGCAATAGCCTTAGTTTTTATAGCTTTTTACCACCAACTGTTAAGCAAACCAACCAAGCCCTTAATGGTAATATTGGACTGATTTATTTACATGACGCCAAAATTCGCTTTTATGTTAATGTATCTAATGCTTTTCATGCTCCAAACATTGATGATTTAAGTAAAATATTTGACAGTAATAGCAAAAATAAAATGGTTATTGTACCAAATAACAATTTAAAACCAGAACAAAGCATAACATCAGAAATTGGTGCAAATCTAACTCTTATTAAACGTTTTAAACTAAATGGCAATGTTTATTATACTCAACTATATAATGCATTCGTGTTAGCGCAGGCTAAAGTAAACGGAGCAGATAGCATAATGTATGATGATGAAATGTCTAAAATAAATATGTTAATCAATAAACAAGAAGCTTTTGTTTTAGGTTGGCATGTTGATGCGAACATGACCTTAAACGAAAACTGGAATTTATATGTTGCATACACATATACCAAAGGTCGCGTAAAGCAAAATGAGGGATTTACCCCACTTGATCATATTCCACCAACATACGGACGTATCGGTTCGCAATTGCAATTAAAAGGATTTAGACTAGATGCTTACGCCCAATATAGTGGCACTAAAAAACTCGCTGATTACAACCTTTATGGAGAAGATAATTTACAATATGCAACATCAACAGGTACGCCATCGTGGTATACACTAAACATCAAACTACAATACAGTATCTTTAAACAAGGAGTTGCAATCAATTTACAATCGGGAGTTGAAAACATTTTAGATACCCATTACCGTCTATTTGCAAGTGGAATAAGTGCTATGGGTCGTAACTTTTATCTAGCTATTAAATTGGGCTTTTGACATTTTTAAAAACATCACCAAAATCATATCAAATTTTTAACATTTCAACTATATTTGATTTGAAATAAACATCTTTATGGAAATGCTTAATACCATTCAACAATTTATAAATTACTTAAATTACGAAAAGCATTTCTCTGGCCATACAGTGCTTGGCTATCAAAATGATTTGGCTCAATTCAGCACCTTTATAAAGCAACAATTTGAAATCGAATCACCCTTACTAATAAGCCACCAGCATATTAGAACTTGGTTGGTTGATTTAATGAATAACAATATTGAACCACGAAGTATTTCTAGGAAGCTTTCCGCACTTCGCAGTTATTTTAAATACCTGATAAAAGAAGAATTAATTGCTACAAATCCTGTTGCCAAAGTTCAGGCGCCAAAGGTTGCCAAAAAATTACCTAGTTTTATTGAAGAGCAGAACTTGAGTATTCTTTTCGATCAGAAGGTAAATAATAATCAAGAGGAATTTTTTGCAAACGATTTTGAGGGGCAAAGGAATAAGTTGATTCTACTTTTGTTTTATACATGTGGCGTTCGATTATCCGAATTAATCGAACTTAAAACTTCAGATTTTGATAGCTACAGACAAACCATAAAAGTATTAGGTAAAAGGAACAAGGAAAGAATTATCCCAATAACCAAAGAACTAAACCTAGAATTACAAAAGTATTTAGTAATAAAAACTCAGCAGGGTTTAAATAACGAGCAAATATTTGCTTTATCTTCAAACAATAAAATGTACCCCAAAGCAGTTTATAACATAGTTAAACGTTTTTTAAGTATGGTAACCACAATAGATAAAAAAAGCCCCCATGTGCTAAGACACACATTTGCCACACACCTGCTAAACAAAGGCGCAGATTTAAATGCAATAAAAGAACTACTTGGTCATGCAAGTCTAGCAGCCACACAAGTGTATACACACAATAGTATAGAAAGATTAAAAAACATACACAAAACAAGACATCCAAGAGCGTAAAATATTCCTGCTTAAACATTTACAAACCGAACCGAATACTGAACAGGCAGCGAGAAGGTTCATAAAATAAAAAACATATGAAAGTAGACATTCAATCCATCCACTTTACAGCCGATTATAAGCTATTAGATTTCGTAACCAAAAAAATGGAAAAGTTACAAACCTTTTATGATGGAATAAAAAGTACTGACGTATACCTTAAAGTTGAAAAAGATAGTGAAAAAGAGAATAAAACGGTTGAGGTGAAAATAAATATGAATGGAAATTCTATATTTGCTAAGGAACAAGCAAGCACATTTGAAGCAGCTACTGATTTAGTGTTAGATAAACTAGTTGCTCAAGTGAAAAAATACAAAGAAAAAATAGAGGCTAAATAACATTTAACCATTACGCTTTCACAAAATTTAAAGCCCGTTATGTTTCATAATGGGCTTTTTTACAAATATTCAGCTTGATAATCAGCACTGAATAAAAAAAAGTTTGCATATTATTTCCCAAACCAACACTTTTGCACCCGCTGTTACACAACACAACGCCTCTATAAATGCGTTAATTTGAAATTTTGCTTCCAAAAATTTGCATACATCTTGTAAATAACTACATTTGCAGTCCTTTTTTAGGAAAGCTAGTAGACAAGATTGTTCTTTAAATATTGAAAATACTGAAATAGGTTAGTGATAACCTTACTCAAAAGCCACTTTAGCTCAGCTGGTAGAGCAACTGATTTGTAATCAGTAGGTCGCTGGTTCGATTCCGGCAAGTGGCTCACCTT
>CALPIR020000150.1 GCA_943323675.2 Chitinophaga pinensis
ATGAGTTGTGCCTTGGTATATCCCATAACTATTGTATCAGCAACGTTTGGCAATAAGGCTTTCATAAAATACCTAATTTTACCTTCAACAATCATTTGTGCTAAAAAACGCTTGTCTTTGGTGGTTTGATAATCTGTTAAACCAATAGCTAACGATTTAATGGTATTGGGTGCTATGTAATTACGTTGCATTTTAGCTATCATAAACTCAGGCATATCTAAACTGCGGTAAAAATCGCTAAACCTTTGGTTCATGTAAAAGTCTAAACCAATACATAACATGCTATCATAAATAACATTTCCATTACCAAACTCACTTATAAAGGTAATAAATTTAGGAATAACAGCCTTCGGAAACTCTTGGTGATAAATACCCATAGCAACACTAAAGTCGTGCTCTAAATCAGTAACATCTTTAAAATTACTATCTACAATTTGATGCAGCTCTTGCAAACGATTTATACCCAAAAGCATGCGCATTGGCCTAACAAAAAGACTATCCTCTGGAGTAAAAGGCATGCGCATAATATCATTTGCATAAGAAGTATAAAACACGCCATATTTTTTTGAAAGGGCATTTAATGTCTCATGAAGATTCGCAGTATCAGCATCAAAAAGCTCTTTGTCAAAACGCTGTATTTTAACAGCATACTCAGGTGCATCAATAACCGCTCTAGGATGGGTAAACTGAGTTTGATTACAACCACCACATGATGAAATTACGAAGGCGATACATATTAGCGCCCATATAGTTATATTGCCAAAGTTTTTATTAAACATCTTGCAATTATAATGAAGAAGTTGATTACTACCTGCTGTATTGTTGGGGCATTTGCATCAGCATCCCAAGCACAGATAAAATTAGGCTTAAAATTATCGCCACAAATAACTTGGGTGACCCCAGAAAGTAAAGGCATCTCTTCAGGTGGAAGCAAAATAAATGCATCATATGGACTGATGTTTGATTATTACTTTACCGAAAATTATGCTTTTGCCACAGAAATCTCTGTAGCCAATTATGCAGGTGAATTAATTGTTAAAGATTCGAAAATTACGCGTGGTAGCATTCCTGCCGTATTCCAAGATGTAAATTACATCTACAGAACACAGTATGTTAGTGTACCATTGATGTTGCGTATGCGAACCAACGAAATTGGCTACTTCCGCTACTATGCAGATTTTGGTTTGGATTTAGCCCTATTGGTAAGGGCAAAGGCCGATATAAATAACAGCTCGATTGATTTAACCGAAGTAAATGTAAACAACCCTGATAAGAAGGATGAATACACGATAGAATCAAACGACAACCCATCCATAAAATATAATGATGACGTAGCTATTTTAAGAACCGCCATGGTAATTGGAGTAGGTATTCAATATAAAATTTTCGGAAATACACTTTTGGTTGCAGGTGCCAGATACAATAAGGCACTAAATAACTTTACAGTTGAAGACAATTGGAAAGCCCAAATGAATGCGGTAAGTTTAAACCTAGGTGTTTTATTTTAATGAACTTGAAAAATCTTAAAATTGCCATTGCACAATTGGATTACCACACAGGTAATTTTGATTATAACACGCAAAAAATTATTAGCCACATACAAAAAGCACAAGACGTAGGAGCTGATTTAATTGTGTTCTCGGAATTATGTGTTTGTGGGTACCCTCCCCGAGACTTTTTAGAGTTTGATGACTTTATTGATCAATGCCAAAAAAGCGTTGATGAAATAGCTAAACATTGCATTGGCATAGCTGCTATCGTTGGCTCACCTAGCAAGAATCCTAACATTAAAGGTAAGGATTTATTTAATTCTGCTTTTTTACTTGCTGATGGAAAAGTGGCTGCAATAAGAAGCAAAACGTTATTACCTAATTACGATATTTTTGACGAGTATAGGTACTTTGAGCCAAACAATAATTTTGAAATTATTAATTTAAAGGGTGTTAAAATAGCCCTTACCGTTTGTGAAGATTTATGGAATGTGGACGATAATCCCATGTATCAAACCAACCCAATGGATGAGCTGATCAAGCAACAACCAGATTTGATGATAAATATTGCGGCATCACCCTTTAATAAAAACCAACAAGAAATAAGAACGCAAGTAATGAAAACCAATGTTAATAGATACAACTTGCCGTTGTTTTATGTTAACCATATTGGTGCCCAAACCCAACTTATTTTTGATGGTGGAAGTATGGTTGTTAATCAACATGCTGAAGTAATAGATAACATCACTCCATTTGAAGAGCAACAAAGAGTATACACCTTTACATCAAACAACGGCAAAACAGAAATAGTACCTTTACAACCCACAACAACTGGATTAAGCAGCACAATTGAACGCATACATAATGCATTGGTTCTGGGCATACGCGAATATTTTTTAAAACAAGGATTTACCAAAGCTATATTGGGATTAAGTGGTGGTATAGATTCGGCAGTGGTGATTTGTTTAGCAGCAGAAGCACTTGGCGCTGAAAATGTGCGTGCCATTTTATTGCCTTCACAATATTCTAGTCAACATAGTATTGACGATGCTATAACACTTGCGAAAAACTTAGGCACACCTCACGATACCATAAATATAGAGACAACCTATCAGGCCTTAACCAATACTTTACAACCGTTTTTTAATGGTTTACCTTTTAACATTGCGGAAGAAAATATGCAATCGCGCAGCAGGGGTGTAATTTTAATGGCCATGAGCAATAAGTTTGGTTATATATTATTAAACACGTCAAACAAAAGCGAATTAGCCGTAGGATACGGTACTTTGTATGGTGATATGTGCGGTGGTCTTTCGGTAATTGGTGATTTGTACAAAACAGAGGTTTATCAATTAGCCGATTACATAAACCGCAATGGGGAAGTAATTCCTAAAAATACAATTACCAAAGCCCCATCTGCAGAATTACGCCCAGACCAGAAAGACAGCGACTCGTTACCTGATTATGACACCTTAGACGCGATACTGGCCTTATATATTGAAATGCGCAAGAGCCCAAAAGAAATTATAGCATTAGGATTTGATGAAGTATTGGTGAAACGCGTGTTACGTATGGTTAATAGCAATGAATGGAAAAGAATCCAAGCACCTCCAGTATTGCGGGTTTCGTCAAAAGCATTTGGACCAGGACGCAGAATGCCAATCGTTGCAAAGTATTTAAACTAACAATTATTCAGTTTCGAATTCCAATTCGCCATCATCTTTTTGTTTTTCTTTTATATCAGATTTCTTACTGTCATCAATACCTAACTCTTTCTTAAGAATCTCTTTAATATTTTGCTTTTCTTGTTTCAACTCTTGAGTAATTTTTTGTTTGGTGCCAAGCTTATCATAAGTAATAGACACATTATCAATTGGGCCTTTCATACTCATGTATAAATTTACACCTCTATCTGCAGTTGCCTCCTCCTCGTTAAACTCGTTACCCAATTTTTTACGTTTGTTTTTGAGTAACTCGCCCAACTTAATTTTCATTCTATAATCTACTACATTAGCAAAAGAATGAGTACCACTAAGTGTAATATTTAAAGCATTGTTTTTAACATCAAACTGGGGAATAAAAATGGTTTTGTTTTTTATTTCGATAGTATTGTCTAAATCAGCAAACTTTAAGTTACGTAAATCGTTAACATCAATATATTTACCCAAGGCATTAAGTGGTTCATAATTTACCAATTCGCCATTACTTACCTTAATCTTACTTAATACGTAGAGCTTATTTAAATCGCATGTAAAATTACTACTCCATACCCCAACAAAATTAATCTCACCGCTTAGTTTACCATTTAAATGTTTTTGAGTTATTTCTTGTTGGCCAAAATCGTTACATTCTTTGAACAAACGCGTAATATTTATCCCTTTCAGGTTTGATGAAGCGGTAATTAAAAACCTACCATCAGGTGCATTTTCAATTTGTCCATCTAGCTTAATATCACCCTCCATGGTTTGAGCGGCAAAGTCTTCTAAAGAAATCACCTTGCCTCGCCAAAAAACCTTTGCGCTTACATTTTGCGCAGTAAATAAATTATAAATTAATTTACCAGCACCAACATTTGCCGAAATGGTGATGTTATCAGGTAAAGAAAACCCTGTTTGAATGGTATCATTTGATGCCGCACCAAACGAGGCGAAATTATTTATATCTATGTAATTTGATTGGTAATTAATTTGTGCCTCTAGTTTCTCCCCATTAATTAATAAATAAGGAATTAGGTTGTGCAAGACGCCCGTAACTTTCACATCCGATTGATTAATCTTAGCATCTAATCTATTTATCTCAACATCTTTTCCATTTACTGTAAACAATGCCTTAAATGTTTCTGTTCTGTTTTTATCATTATCAAATTCAATATTGTTTAAATCCAAATCAATAGTTCCAGAAGCTTTATTTTTGAGCCAATTAATTGAATTTATATGCGCTAACAAACCTTCAAAATCAATATCAAAATTTATATTACCCTCTGCTTTTTTAATAGCACCATTTTTAACAAATGCCAATATATCCTGAGCTCTCGCATTTCCTTTTAAATGTAATTTCATTTCTGGATTTGTAAAATCGGTAATAAATAAATTACCCATTACTTTGCCTTGATTAATGGTAAACTGTAAACCATTAAGTTTTACAAAACTATGCTTAGCATTTTGTAATGCTCCATTACCAAACTCACCAGAGAATTTAATTTGATCTATACTCAGCCCATCACCCTTTTTTAGTTTGCCATTTGTTACACCAAAGGTTAAAGAAATTTGAGGGGAGTTTGTCTCTGATGCTTCACCCTTGATTAAACCATTAAAATACAATTCACCCTCACTTTGTAAATCAGTTGGTATATTAATACTTCCAGGCAATAAACTTAGCAAAGATGGAATATCTAATTTACGAGCTCCTACTTTTACATCAAATAAAACTGATTTAGGCTTATTGGTGATATTACCTTCCAAATTCAATTGCAACATATCTAAATCAATAAAACCTTTAGTAAAACTGTAAGTTTCTGTTTGGTTATTTATGGCTAGCATTAAATCCAACGTGAGTAACTTGTTTTTTGCTAACATAAAATGATCTGATTTTACCATTCGGGCAAAAACCAATCCTTTACAATTAATTGATTCTCCAGTATTACTAAAATCACCACTCAATAACATATTTTGTAAACGTAAATCGTAATATTGTTTATTGGTCTTATTTATGTAAACAACGTTTACTTGATTCAGAATAACTTCTTTTAGGCTTAATAAAAAACTTTTATTCGCAGTAGTTGAGGTGTCTTGTTTAAAAATATTATAATTCGATTTCCCATCTATATTGGTGTATAAATTTAGCTGCGCACTATCTATGGCAATAAGTTTAATATTGTATTGTTTGCGAATGATATCATAAAAATTAAACCCTATGTACACATGTTCTGCTTGTAGTAAATACTTTTCGGGTTGAGTCGGGTCAGTAACGCGCACCAAATGCATATCTAAACTAACTTTAGGAAACTGCTTAAATAGGGTTATATCAATGTTATTGATGGTTATTTTTGCATCTAGTTGAGCGTTAAGCTGATCTAGGGCATATTTTTTAATCTGATTTTTATTTGCCAATAGGTATCCAATGAGCCCAATGGCCAATAAAAGAAATGCAACAAGGGAGTACAGAAGGATTTTAAGCGGTTTATTTTGCATTATTGATTAAAATATAGTTTTTGATGTTCAGCAGGTTGCAAATATTTTAAAAAAAAAGTTAGCATGTGTTTGTATTTATAAACATCAAACTTATCTTTGCCCACCTTAAAACAATAACGGTACTATAAAAAAGACATCGTTAAGTTTAATAGG
>CALPIR020000151.1 GCA_943323675.2 Chitinophaga pinensis
AAACATTTGGTGTTCAGCGCCCTCCAGCAATACTTCATTCGAAACAGTATCGTATGGAGTTTTAGTTTTATCCAATATTAAAACCTGAACTCGGTAACTTACTCCGCTATCCAATATTAAAGTATCAATGGTTGGTGCATTTCCTCCGTCTCCATCAACGTCTTCCCACTTTACCGAAAACTGATTGGCAGTTGGATTATTTGCATTGTATCCATTTAATACCACAGTTGTTATTAACTCTTGGGCATTATTATCCGCTGGCTTTGTTGGGTCTATGTTATCTTCTTTACAAGCAGAGAAAATAAGTGTTGTAGCTATAAAGGCTAAACTAATTCTTTTAATTGTTTTCATATTATTTGTTTTTTAGTGTAAATATTAAATGGTATGGTGAGCCTAATCATCATATTTCTTCCCGGCTCAAGAACGAAATACCTGTAGCGACTTAAGTAATCGCGGTAGCTTGTATTTAGTAAATTGTACATACTAAAACTCCAACGTAACGTTTGTTTGCCGATGTGTTGTTCAAATCCAAAATTTATGTCAATTAAGCTGTACCCATCAGGAGGACTGATGTAGTCTATCCCTTCTGGGTAACGACTTTGTTTGGCCACATAGGTGTATTTTGGTTGAATAAATACATCATGCAATTTCCAAATTTTAGGTTGTTGATATTGTATTTGCAATCCGAATCTGTTAGCAGGCATATAAATTAACGGAGTGTTATCATCTGTTTGTTGGGCATGCAGATAGGAAGCATTAATGCTTGCAGTAAATTGTTTGTTAATGTAGTGATGTGCTAAAAAATCAGCTCCTTGTAACAAGGCATTATTTTGCATAAACATAAATTGAGGAAAAGCGCCACGAATCGTAACGATAGGAACGTTAACAGGTAGTTTATAGATAAAATTATTGATATAATTTCTGTATAAATTTAGCTCTGCGTTCCATTTCTTGTTGGTATACGTTAATCCAAATTCTGTGTTATAACTTCGTTCGGATTGTAAATTACCATTGCCTATTTCGTAGGTAGCATTCCCTCCATGTAACCCGTTACTGTATAATTCATTTATACTGGGTGCTCGCCACGCAGATGATTGCTGCAATTGGAATTTTACATGTTGATTTAACCAAAAAGAACTTGCAATCGAGAAGGTTGCACTTCCATAGTTTTTGTCTTCACTTATGGCTAACTTATTTACTAAAAAATAACGGGTTTGTGCTCTCCAATCATAGCGCAAGCCACCTTCAAAAACCCATCTATTTTTTTGCCATTTTTCTATTGCAAAGATACCAGATGTGGTGGCTATAAAATTTGGAATGATGGGTTGTAATCCTTCACTTACATTTTCTTGTTTCATCCAGCTTGCACCCCACGCACCTTTAAAATTTTTCCATTTAGGATGTTCAAATTTTAATTCACCCAATTGCGTTTTAAGCTGTAAATAATATTGCGGTGTAGGGTTGTTTAGTTGCGAAGTAGCCCAACGTGGCGGCCTATCATATTCCTTGCGATTATTGTATTGCAAACTCCACTGGGTTTGAATTTTAGCACCGCTTTTAAAGATAAAGTAGGTTTTAAATGCACTTACTGTATGGCTAACTTCCTGACGTGGATTTTGGATGTTGTATGTAAAAGGAACAGCATATGCCGGGTTACCCGATAATATTACTTGCAATAAGTCGCTGGTATTTCCAACATGCGATGCACGTAAAATAGCAATGGATGTGCTAAAGTAACTTTGGGTAAATTCCGCATGTAAGTTTTTAAACTGATAATGCATGGCATAATTTCCATTTAGTTCGTTATATCCTGTATTAGAAAGAACATAGCTTGGCGTACGAGAATCGCCTGCTTTACGCATTGTGCCTTGTGTTCGCCAACTTAATTTATGTTTGTTGCCATGCGCACCCTCCAATAACAATGAACTTGCACCCATTTTATTGTTTGCTGCTGCGTTTAGTGATAACTCACCATTTACTCCTTTTGTGTTTTTGAACTCACGAGGACTCATTCTTATTACACCTCCAATTGCTTCTGCTCCGTATTCTACAGATGATGCTCCTTTTATAACTTCAATTTTATTTGATGAAAAAGGATCTATTTCTGTTCCGTGATCTGCACCCCATTGTTGACCTTCTTGTCTAACGCCATCATTAATAGTAACCAACCTATTGCTATGAAGTCCTCTTATTACGGGTTTGGCAATGGCAACTCCACTGCTTATAATAGTTACCCCAGGAATTTGCTTTAACATATCCGCAATGTTGTTTCCGCGGTTACGTTCTATCCATTGCGCTTCAATTGTGGCTCGGGTTTGTATATTTAAACGCGTTAAATCATCCGTATGACTATTAATCTCTACTTCATGTAAATGCGTGCTTTCCGGGCAGAGTTCTATTACAAGGCGTTTATCTGCATCAACCCAAATCTTTTGCTGTTGTGGGTGATATCCTAAAAACGCACATTGAACCATATAATAACCCTTAGGCAAAGAGTCGAAAGTACCCACACCTAAGGCATTGGCAATTGTGTTTTTATGCAGTTCTGCAATACTTATACTCGCTGCCTCTAATGGTTGTTTTGTTACACTATCAACTATGGTTACACTTAGCGTGTATAGTTTTGAATTGACAGTTGTTGCAAAAACATTAGCGGATATAAGCGGCAAACAGCATAATAACAAAATACGTATTGTATTTTGAAACATATGTTGATTGATAAAATAAATTGAAAATAGGTAAACCGCAAAACAGCCATAACCTAAAAAAATCCGTTAACTTAAAATGCCCAAATCAGCAGGCGGACCTTTATTGCTGAGTAGTACGATTGCTTTGCGCAATGAGGCAGAAATATGTGGTTTGAATTGAGTATAAAACACGGGATTTTCTAGCCCAAATTGATTCGTATTTGTTTGATAATGTTTTATGAAATGAAATTCGCAACTAAAACAATTGGCAGTTGATTTGGCAATATGCTGAGGATGTTCACAGTGTTGTGTTTGGGTTGACGAATCACAATAATAATCGTCTAATTCGCAATGGTGCTGCTCAGCAAGTCGATGATTATGCATAGCCGTGGAGTGTTCATCTTCTGCATGGTGATGCAAAAAATTAAGCGGCACAAAGGTGATGCAAAACAAAACCAATAGTAACGAGGCTATATATGGGTTGTAATTTTTCAAATTAATCTATACAAATATAGGTGTTTGAGTGGAAGAAGTGAAGTTGTAATTTTAAAATGGACTGAGCTTTCCAATTACTAAATATTAGCCTGCTCGAGTAAGCTTTGCGCTGTTTGAGCTCTGGAGTTTGTATCTATAGAAGGATTCATCTATTAATCTCCACTTCTCGATACATCCTAATTTGACAGCGGGACAATCGAAGCGGCTATGATTTCCGTTTGATTAATTACAGCCTGCTCGAGTGACCCGATTACTCGGGTTGTTTTTAAAGGTGGAGTTGAGAAAAATATATCATTTAAAAATCCCTCATGCTTTCATCGGCATGACGTTGTGCTGCTAAAATTTCTTCTGCTGTTAGCCATTTTTCGTTAACTGAAATTAAAATACCCTTTTCAAAAGTTAAAGACCGATATCCTTCAAAAGTAGAATCGTAACCACCATGAATGTAGGCTACCATTTCGCCAAGTCGTATACGTATTACTCCGGTATACCAATGTGCAAAAACCACATCCTCTCCAGGAAAAATATAATCCATGCCTACAATTAAATAGTTTAAAATCCAGCCTTTAAACCCTACTAAAAATAGCTTGTTGTTATCTACTGCCCAATCAGCAAAATAGCCGCGGTTGCAAAAAGTGGTAGGTGAGATAAAACGGTGGGGTAGGTCTAGTTCTATTAGGTAATCTCTTAAAGGTTCTTTATCCATACCCGATCTTTTATTGTTGTAGGTTAAGGAGTCGCTAGCTTGTGCTGTCATGGTTGTGTTGGGCTAATGGTTATTAGTTGAATTATTTATTGGTTAAAGCCTGCTCGAGTTTACCCCGAGACCTAGGGAGGTTGTGTTATTTGCAGGAGCAATTATCTAAAGGAGGAATTAGGATATGAACTTTTTATTTTATCAACCTAATACATCCCCGCTCTACTACAATCCAAAAGTAGACATTAAAGTTTATTTTGCCAGATATTATACCATAACATATGAACGAACACGATTGTGAATCTACTCTCAAAATAAATGCACGTAGCAAACCACCAATGTTAACAGTATTTGAATTGCAGATTTTGCAAGAATTTCATGAATTTATTTTGCAACAAGCAGTAAATGAAGACTTGCAAGCTTTTAAATTGGAATTGGCTAATCGTGTAATTAAATGCAAAGATAATTTTGCAAGCAATGGATTACACGAGCAAATACAGTCGCTACATATGGATGATGTACAAATATTTTTTACAGCTGTATTAGATAAAGCTACAGAAATATTTACAAAAAATAATGTACCCGAACAAGAAGCCTACGCTTTAGCAGAGCGCAGGCACAAACAAGCCGTAAGCGATGCCGCTATGCGTGCCGAGGGGCATCATATAAGTTTTAGCAGGAGTTATTTAGCAGCATTCAAAGTTAATCATGGTCATCCCATGTTGGAGTTGGCTTGTTTAATGCATCAACTTAAATTAAAACTTAATAAATAAAATAATAGCGACAATTATTGTCGAACTGTTGTTGCAATTCACTAAAAATCATCACTCCCGAATTTTCTCCACAACCAACTTTGCAGCAGGCTCGCGGTGTTAAAAACTAATAGCCCTTGTGGGCGCGGTTTGCGGGTATTGTTAATTAATAAGTGGCCACAGTACACTTTTGTATTAATTATTTTGCGCCTGTATTAATCTTTAACCGGCCATGAACAAAAACCAAGATATTTCCTTATTGCAATATCAAGTGTTAAGCACTTTTGTGCAGCAACCGCATTTGTTTGTGCACTATGCCGAAAAGTTACGGGAAGATTATTTTACTGAAACCTTCTTTAAGCAATTAATTAAGGCCATGCTTCAAGTAAACAACAACCTAGGGGCATTGGATAAATATTTAATACGCGATTTCTTGATTAAAGAAGTTAAACATCCCGACTTGTCGTGGTTAGAAGCCATGGAGTATGAAATATTGGAGTTGAGCAATTTGGATGATTGTATTGAGACTTTGAAAAATCAATTCATACGCAGGTTGTTTCATGAGTTAGGGATGAACTTATTGCAAAATAGTTTTGAATCAAGTATTCAGATTCCTGAATTAAAAAACACGGTACAAAATTATTTAACAAGGTTTGATGAGGCAATGCCCGCAGGCAATACAGAAAGTTTGCGTGATATTTTAAAACGCATACATGAACCGCAACCCTCAACATCTGGTTTAACTTGGTTTGAAAAAAGTTTGCATTCCTATTTGGGTAATTTGGAGATGGGAGAGTTGGTGGTAATAGGAGGTAGACCTGGTATGGGTAAAACCGCTTTTTTACATACACAATTGGTTCATCTTGCATCTAATAAAGATACATCAGTTGGATACATTAACCTGATAGAAAATGAGCGTAATTTGGTGGCAAAATTACTTAAGGTATCGGGTACGGCATTGGTTGAAAAAGATGTAACGGAGATGCAAATAATGGAGGAACAGCCATGGCCTATTTATTTATGTAACCGTTTACCCAATAACCAAATTGATGAGTTGATTGTTGCAGCAAAGAACCTAAAATACAAATACGATATTAAGGTATTGGCCATTGATTGTTTTCAGCAAATTACATATAAGGCAAAATCCTCGTATCGCGATTATGAATTGGGTTTGGTATTACAGCGTTTAAAGCA
>CALPIR020000152.1 GCA_943323675.2 Chitinophaga pinensis
TAGTATAATAATTAGAAATACGTTTAGGTTGTTAACTTCATTTGCAGCTAATGCACCTGCAGCGAAAAGCAAAGAGTCGCCAGGTAAAAAGGGGGTAACAACTAAGCCGGTTTCGGCAAAAACAATTAAAAATAACAATGCATAAACCAATGCTCCGTAAGCCTGTACAAAATCTTGGAGATGTTGGTTAATGTGAAGTATAAAATCAATAATTTCTTTCATAAATTTATTAGTTGCTGCAATGTTAAGCATAATTACTAATTTTGCTCGTGCTTAAAAAAATAATAACATACACCATTTTGGCTTTGTTGGCACTAACTTTGGTTAGCTTGCAAGCCTGTAAAACTTCTAAGTCTGGTAAAAAAGGTTGTAACTGTCAATTTTAAATGAATACTCCACTAGTAAGTTTAATAACAGTTTGTTACAATGCCGAAGGGTTGATAAAAGACACGATAGAAAGTGCCATCAAACAAACCTACAAAAACATTGAATTGGTTATTATTGATGGAGGAAGTAAAGACAATACCGTTGCTGAAGTCAAAAAGTTTGAATCATACATTGGTACATTAATTAGTGAACCTGATAAGGGTATTTATGATGCAATGAACAAAGGTATTAAAGCAGCAAAAGGGGAGTGGTTTTATTTTTTAAATGCAGGGGATTCTTTTTATAACGATACTATTTTGGAAGATGTATTTATGAAACGAAACCTTAACGGCATTGATTTTATATACGCCAAAATGCAATCGGTAAATGAACCCACGGGTGTTAATTATATTGGTGGACATCATGTGTCATTCAAAGATTTTTATTTTAAATATCCCATTTGCCACCAAACTACATTTACACGCAAATCGGTGTTCGAATACATGCCTTACCTAGACTCGAGCCTGAAAATTATGGCCGATAACAAGTGGCAAATGACTTTTTTTAAACACCATGAAAACAAGGCTTTATTTATTGATATGGTGGTGGCCTTTTACGATATACAAGGGGCATCATACCACAAAAGAATGAAAGGTTACCGAGAGTATTTAGGCTACATTGGTAAGTTACTGCCTTTTCATATTTATTTGGCCAATGTGTTGTTGTATCCTATTATCTGGGCCAAGGTTAAGTTTATTCGCACATTTCAGCAAAAAGCTTGGTTTAAAGCCTATAGAAACCTTAAGTTTAAAAACAAAAAGGCTAATGTTTAAAAAATGTTATATAGTTAATTACTCAACCCATTTATATTGCGCACGCTTAATTTTTAACGCATGATTTTATCAGACAAACGTATTCTTGAAGAGATAGAAAAAGGAACCATTTTAATTGAACCTTTTAAACCTGAGTGTTTAGGCACCAACTCGTATGATGTGCATTTAGGTCGTTATTTGGCTACTTACAAAGACCGTGTACTAGATGCCCGTGAGCACAACAAGATCGAAACATTTGAAATTCCTCAAGAGGGTTTTGTATTGCAACCCAATACCTTGTATTTAGGTGTAACAGCCGAGTATACCGAAACCCATGCTCACGTGCCGTTTTTGGAAGGCAAAAGCAGTACAGGGCGTTTAGGTATTGATATACATGCTACTGCTGGTAAAGGTGATGTTGGTTTTTGCAATACCTGGACATTGGAAATTTCTTGTGCTCAACCTGTTCGTATATATGCCAGTATGCCTATAGGGCAGCTGATTTATTTTATGGTAGAGGGTGAAATTGAAACCATGTACAACACCAAGAAAAATGCAAAATACAACAAGCGCAGTGTTAAACCTGTTGAAAGTATGATGTGGAAGAATAAATTCTAAACGTATAATTGGTGAATAACAAAAATCCCGCTTCAGTTAATGGAGCGGGATTTTTTATTTGCTGTAATACTCTTTGGTTTGGTAACAATCGCAAAACAAGTTGTAGGAGGTCCACTTGCCAAAACGAATTTGTGGCTTGTTAGGTAATACATAAACGTAACCAAAGTTGTTTATCAATCCACCAGGTAAAAAGGTAACCACAAAGTTTATTTTTACATTGGTGTTTGGGTTTAACCATTGGTTTGCAATGGAGGGGTTGGTGTACTTTTTTAGTATCGACAATATTGAAATACTTGCTGAATCGTTGTTGTTGGTTAATGTGGTATTTATTTCTTGAAATCGTCCGTTGTTAAACAACAAATAATTTGTGTAACGGAAAGATTTTACATTACTCCCAAAAACCTGGCCCTGATCGTTTATGTTTAACTTCAGGTGAGTATGGTGGATATGGTCGTAAAACTCATGTTGACGCACCAATCCAGTTGAATCAAATTGAAGGTAAATGAAACCAAAATCGAACGATTTTTTTTGGTCGAATTTTACTCCCTTTTTAAAATAAATCCTATCACACAAAAACAAGGGATTACCCAAAGCAACAACTCCATTAAAGGGGTAGCCGGCAGGTTTTGATTTTACAGCACAAGAGTCTTTGGTTAAACTCACACTATAATCGCCATCGAAATAATAGGTGGTATCAATTTGCGAAAAAGCCAAAGTAGAAAGTAACAACCCAACACATAATAAATGGATTTTCATATCCACTAACTCAATAAGATTTTCCAGGCACTTTCAACCTCTTTACGCTCTAAATATTGATGTGCCAGTTGGTGTTTAGCCTTGAGCAAAGCATCTTCAGTTAGTGTATTGATGATGTGCTGAAGTTCTTTGTTCATGCGTTTAAATACTTCAATATCGCTGGCATCAGGTAAGTTTTCGGTATTGCCAAGCATACCCAAATCGTTGCCGGTTAAAACAGTACTAGTTCTAATTTCAATGGGCAATGCATCAACCCCAATACCTAATGTGGTTAAAGGTTTAGGTACTTCAAACAAAGCTTCGCCATGTGCACGGGCATACCAATCGCCACCTAAGCGTGATACCAAATCTATTTTCTGTTGATCAATTTTTCCAACTGCATTTAATACATCAATATTTACGTGCATCAACTTTACCTCGCATATTACCAAATTACCTGCGCCACCTTCTGTACCTAAAGGAATAACTTGGTTTACCACACATTCAAATTGAACCGGTGACTCTTTTACGCGAGGTGGTTTTATGGTTAACGAAGTTTCTTCTGTTAATCCTGCTTTGATAAACTCGTTTGTACCACGCGGATATTCAGTGCTGCTTAAACTGGTTTGTTGCACCATGTTGTAAGTAACCACGTTTATGCATACTTCAGGTACATCAAGTACATTTTCTAAAGTATGTTTAGTTGTGTTATCTCTTCCTCTGCGTGCAGGTGAGAAAATTAAAATGGGAGGTTTGGTGCTAAACATGTTGAAGAAACTAAATGGACTTAAATTTACGTTTCCATTTAAATCAACTGTGCTTGCAAAACATATCGGTCTTGGTGCTACAGCTCCTTGCATCAAGCCCTGTAGTTCCATTACCTTTAACTCGTCAGGGTTATAGGTGCGGTATTGATTGGTCATTTACTTCGTATTAAAGTTAAATAATTGCACTAAGTGATGTTGCTTCACCAACTAATCCTTGAGCACATTTAAGTATGCGGCCAGGATATTTTTGAATGATGCGGTAATCGTGTGTAGCCATAAGAATAGCGGTGCCTTGTTGGGCAATGTTATGCAATAGGTTCATGATGTCATCACTTACTTTAGGGTCGAGATTACCTGTTGGTTCATCTGCTAAAATAATTTCAGGTTCATTAAGTAAAGCACGCGCGATAACAACACGTTGTTGCTCTCCGCCACTTAACTCGTGAGGCATTTTATAATCTTTGGTTTGTAGGCCAACTAACTCTAATACTTGGGCAATACGGTCTTTTATTTTATTCTCCTCTTTCCATCCTGTGGCCTTCAACACAAACGAAAGGTTTTGAAAAACTGTTCTGTCGGTTAAAAGTTGAAAGTCTTGGAATACAATGCCTAACTTTCTTCTTAGGTAAGGAATGTCTTTAGGTTTAAGTTTAGTTAGGTCAAAGCCAGCAATGCTTCCTGTTCCTTTTTCTAACTTTATTTCGCCATAAAGTGTTTTAAGTAAACTACTTTTTCCACTGCCTGTTTGGCCAATTAGGTAAACAAATTCGCCTTTGCCAATTTTCACATCAACATCACTAAGTATGAGGTTATGGCCTTGGAATATTTGAACATCCGTTAAATCTATTACTGTTTCCATAAGTTTGTTACCAATTAATTTTGTGCATTTTACCAAAAGGGATTTCATTCAAGAGCCTAAAAACCTCATCAATTTTGTCTCCTAATCCACATTTTTCCAAAGCTCGCTCGGGTCTATCGGTTCTAAAGTAGGCAATTAGAGTGAAATTATCATCCCTAAGTTGAACGTAATCAGGTATTTTAGCCTTTCCTTTAATTTTGATGATGTACAAAATAGAATAAAATTAGTTATGTTAAAAATAAGTGCTGTAAAATTAAACGAATTCCTTGTATAATTGCACTTGCAAAATTATAAAAAAACATGAGACTACTTAAACAGGTTTCTTACTCTTTTTTGTTGGCTGCTGCAGCAATCACTACTGGATGTAGTGTAAAAACAAACATGGGTAACAACAATTACACCGTAACACCAAACCCGTTGGAGGTAAAAGGCGATTCAATTTTAATTATCATGAGCGCCAACATTCCAGCTAAGTCGTTTAATCCTAAAGCGAATGTTCAGTTTCAACCTTACTTAAAAACAGCTAAGGGAGACGTACAACTTAAAGCGGTAACGCTAGGTGGCGAAAAAGTGTTGGAGTCGGTTGATTTTAAAATTGATTCGAAAACAGGTGGTAAAATTACTTACACTGAAAAAATCCCTTACAATTCAGACCTAAAGCGTGCAACCTTGTACCCAAGTTTTGCTGTTAAAGTGAATGGTAATTATCAAGCAATAGAAGCTGTTAAAGGTTCTACTTTCGCTGATAAAATTTTAGCAGAAGGTACAATCACTACTCCTTTGTTGGTTAAGTCTAGCGAAACTCCAGTTTTAGACGGTACTGCTTATACAGCAGCTTTCAGTGCTAAATCTGTTGATATTTATTTCCCGCTAGACGGTGACAGGTTTAACCCGAACTTTAAAGTAGGTAAAAACATTAGTAATAAAAATCAACTTGCATTATTAAAGAAATCTTTAGTATCCAATAAAAACTGGACTATCAAAGGGATTGCTATAAATGGTTTCGCATCACCTGAAGGTGAATTACAAAGAAACTCAGGTTTATCTCAAGGTCGTACAAACTCTACTTTCACCTACATGAAAAAAGAGTTGAAAAAATTAGGCTTTACAGAGGTTAATGATCAAAACTTAACCATGGGTGCTACTATGGCAGAAGATTGGGCTGGTTTAACAAAACTAATTGAGGCTTCAAGTTTAAAAAACAAAACGGCTTTGGTTGCTATATTGAATAATAACTCTTTATCAGATTTAGACAAAGAAGCTCAAATTAGAGACAACGATAAAAAATCTTGGGATAAAATTAAAACAGAAATGTTGCCTAAGTTACGTAGATCAGAATTAGTAGTTAAAGGACAAACGCCATTAAAAACTGATGCTGAATTATTAGCCATGGTTAACATCGATTCGTTAAGCGATGTGGAGATGTTACACTTAGCAATTATCTTAACCGATGATGCGAAGAAAATGGAAGTGTACAATAAATTCCAAGTTAAATTCCCTAATGATTGGAGAGGATTTAATAATGGTGGTGCTTTGGCGCTAACTACAGGTGATATGGCTAAAGCTGGCAATGATTTAACTCGTGCAAACGAACTATCTCCAGAAAACGGTACGGTATTGGCAAATATGGGTGTTGTTGCTAAAAA
>CALPIR020000153.1 GCA_943323675.2 Chitinophaga pinensis
AAATGCAATGGTAGCAAATACTACTGGTTTTGAAAATACAGCTATTGGAAGTTTTGCAATGAATTCAAATACGACCGGAACCTCAAATACTGCTTCAGGATCAAGTGCATTATACTCTAACACTACTGGTTCTCAGAATACAGCAATTGGCAAAAGTACTTTATATTCAAACACTACTGGAAGTAATAACTTAGCCATTGGTTTAGAGGCTTTATATTCAAATACAATTGGAAATGATAATTCAGGATTTGGAGTATTTGCATTATTTTCAAATACAACTGGAAGTTACAACACAGCAAATGGAAAAGGTGCTTTATATTTTAATACTACTGGAACTGATAATTCAGGATTTGGAGCCCTTACATTACATTCAAATACTACAGGAAGTTTGAATACTGCTTTGGGTACAACTGCTTTGTATTCAAACACCATTGGTAACTGGAATACTGCAAATGGTAAAGGAGCTTTGTATTCGAATACAACCGGAAGTCGGAATTTAGCTAATGGTTTTGAGGCATTATTAAATAATACTATAGGAAATGATAATACAGCAAATGGATATTCAGCACTTTCTAGTAATGTAGCAGGAATCGGAGCTACAGCAATTGGTGCTTTTGCCATGCAATATGCAAATAATAGTTCTACTACTTTTGAAAGTCAAAATGTTGCTGTCGGCTACGCGGCACTTAGTGGTTCTTCCACTCCAGCAAATAATACCGGCATTGCAAACACTGCTATTGGATATTTGGCAATGTTTTCTAATACATCAGGAGGGGAAAATACAGCAAATGGTCAATTGTCATTGTATTCAAACACTACTGGATATAAAAATACAGGAATAGGAACTGCTTCATTAAGTTTCAATACTACAGGATATGAAAATATGGCCAATGGTTATATTTCATTATATTATAATACTACAGGATTTAATAATACGGCAAGTGGAGTAAGGTCGTTATATCAAAATACAACAGGAAATAATAATACTGCGTTAGGAAACTCAGCTTTAATTAATAACACGACAGGGAGTAATAATATTGCCATAGGTTATAATGCACAAACACCAAGTGCCACTAACAGTAACCAAGTGCGTGTAGGCAATACTGCTGTTACTTATGCAGGCGTTCAAGTAGCTTGGACAGTTACCAGCGATAAACGTTGGAAGTCTAATATTGAAAACAGCAACCTGGGGTTAGATTTTATTACCAAACTACGTCCTGTTTCTTATTACAGAAATAATGACGAAAGCAAAAAATTAGAATATGGTTTTATAGCCCAAGAATTAGATGTCACTTTAAATAATGCAGGTGTAACTAACAATGGTATTATTTCAAAAGATGATGCTGGTATGTATAGTGTGCGTTACAATGATTTATTAGCACCTATGGTAAAAGCCATTCAAGAGCAACAGTTAATGATAAAAGAGCTACAGAAAGAAATTGAGGAATTAAAGAAAAAATAGATGTGGGATAAATAGGTTTAATAAACAAACAGGAATTATATCCCCATTGTTTATTAAACCTGTTTTTTAAAAGAAATTAATTAAGTGTAATGAATGCCAACCGCATTAAAGTAGGATGATATTTTTATTAGCAGTTTTGTAAAACCAAAATATTCGTTGGCTCGTAATACCATTAAAATATTTACATGTAGTAGTTTTAAATCCGCAATTAAAAGCTGCTGAATTACTTAAAAAGATTTTTAAATATTATTCTTCGTTATCGTAATATATTTTATAGTATTTACGTCCGTTTTGGTCTTCACCACGCTCAATTAAATTGCGATTCCCGTGGATATAAATATGGAAATTCTTATCTAATTTTAAAACACTTTTAAAAATACGCGCCTGCTTCTTTACTGCTTGCGTATTGATATCAAAACCATCGGCCATGTCTAAATCGCCATCTGTTTGCATCGTTTGTTTAAAAGAGTTGAATGAATTAATCACAGAGCTATCTTCAAATACTGAAACAGCGAAATCATCAGCAACAAAACGTTCATTTTCCTTGAAATAATTTACGGACTTATTCAGTAAATCTATTTGATCCGCTTTGGTTACCTCAAACTCTTCGGTAAGTTTCTGTGTAACATATGCTTTTGCAACGTTTAAAAAATTTCGTGTATAGTTGTAATCGTCTGCACACGTTTTAATTTGCAAAAAATCATCCTTCCAATAAGAAGCTTCTGCCCCACGCCCAGCCTTATCAACAATAGCTAATTTATATCCCTGCTCTTCGTTTAGTTTTAAAATAATACAGCCCTTATCTAACTTATCAATATTGATACCTTCATCTGCATCTATAGCATATACCTTACCCTTTCGGTTGGCTTTTAAAAAAGGCTCTTTGTGTTCTGATTTAAATATTCCTATGGCGTCACACATGTCATCACCCAGCTTCACATGACTGATATGTGCAACATACAAATCGCCATCTTTTATATTTGGATGATTGGTACACTCAAACAAATGTTTTGCAATATTTATACTTTGTAAATGAAAAGAAGATGTTTGATTAAAAATTTGTTGTGCGAAGGAATAAACTGGATTTAAATTCACATCCTCATTGCTCGAGGTAAACTGCCAAAATTCTTGATTTGTGAATGGCTTAAAGAAATAATGTTGAAGCAATGCTACCAAACTTTCATCATCAACCGCTAAACTATCCGCAGATGCATAAAGCTGCCCACCATTGTTTTTATTGCCAACTTCATGTACACTTAATTGCTCAAGATTACTTATAAAAAAATCCATGCTCATGTTGGCAAAGTACATCACACAGACAATTCGCTATCCACAAGTTTTCGGCAATCATTTTAGCCATTTAATTACAACAGTTTAAATATGTAACTATTTGGCTGAAGGTGATTCAGGCCAGGCATCTTCATTGGTATTTTCCTCGTCATCTTTTAACGGTTCAGTGCTTGACTTTTTAAACTTATCTTTTAGTTTTATGGCCCATTTCTTAAGTAAAGAATCTTCCCCTTTAACTAAATCTTGAAACATACCACTTGCCAAAATACTGGTTAGCACTCGGTATAAAAAACCTGTACGCTTAAATAAAAACTCTTCTAACAGAAATGTTCCAGCAAAACTAGCTATTCCACTAGCCAATGGATTAACCGAACCTGATTTACCTCCGCCAATCAACTCACTAAATCCACGCTTAATGATATTAGCGGGCTTCATAGCATCAACTAAACCTGTAAAATCAGCCTTGAGTTGCTTTACTTGCTCTTCTTTTTTAATTTCTAGTAGCAACAACTGCTTTTCTAGTTCCAATATATTTTTTGCCATGTTACTCAGTTGTTAGTTTGATGATTAAACTTTGAATTGGACGCACCACCAATGTATTTCTTAACAAATAAACCAAAATGGCCACCAGTAAATTACCCGCGCCTACTACTAAAAATGCTAGGAATAAACTTATTGACGATGCAATGAAAAGGGCCAAGGCTACATTTAAAAAGAAATAAGTTACCAATAAAAACATGGCTAACAACATAATAGCTGCCATATTACCAGCAGCGGCACTTCCGTGTTTTACGGTATGAAGTTTAATAATCTCCTTCTGCGTTTCTAAATAATCTTGAAGGTGATCTACAATTTCGTTAAATGCTTCTTTTGGTTGATTTTCCATAACTGCAAGTTATGATAAATTGTGCGACCAACGAAAGGATAGTTTAGTAAATGATCCTAATTTTTATCAGCAAATTGGCTTTAATAAGTACCAAAATAGACTTAAAAAGTTGATAAACGCTGATCAAATAAATTAAATGAAGGACATGAATAAGTGAAAAACAAACGTATTTGACTGTTAATCAACAAAATAAAAAAGTCAACTATTACAATTAAAAACACTATTCTTGCATCTGAAAATCAATTAATTGTAAGTTATTTTTTTAACAAAAGCGGATGTGAATACTTAGACTTTTCAAAATTGAAAAGTTATTTCAGCTTTTTTAAATAAGACACTTGTTATTCTTTGAAATAGGCATATCTTTGCCGTCCTTTTAACAATATAATTTTATACAAACATGTTTGCAATAGTGGAAATCGCTGGCCAACAGTTCAAAGTAGAAAAAGACCAAACTCTTTATGTACATAGGTTACAGCAAGAGGAAGGCGCCAGCATTGAACTTAACAATGTGTTGCTTGTAAGCAACAACGGATCAGTAAAAGTAGGGGCTCCTTCGGTAGCCGGTGCTAATGTTAAAGCCACAGTGTTAACGCACTGTAAAGGCGACAAAGTAATCATTTTCAAAAAGAAACGTAGAAAAGGTTACAGAAAGAAAAACGGTCACCGTCAATCTTTTACTAAAATCCAAATCGAAGCTATAAACGCTTAATTTTAAATTTTTAAACCGATTAATAACTAAATACAATGGCACACAAAAAAGGTGTTGGTAGTTCAAAGAACGGTCGCGAGTCGCATAGTAAGCGTCTTGGCGTGAAAATTTTCGGTGGTCAGTTTGCTACAGCCGGTAACATTATCGTTCGCCAACGTGGCACAAAACATCATCCAGGAAACAATGTAGGCATTGGTAAAGACCATACCTTATTTGCTCTGATCAATGGTAAAGTAGTTTTCAAAAAGAAAGCTGATAACAGATCATACGTTTCGGTGGCTCCTCTTGCAGAAGCATAATAACCAAAAGAACTTTTACCCAAAAGGCCTAACAAAATACTTGTTAGGCCTTTTTTTGTGATGCATTTCAAAATCCATTATGAAGTTCCCATTGTTAAGTTGATATTAATTTCTCTTACTTGATAATGAATATTTGTAATATTTCATTGAAAAATTTAGTCAGTGATTTTCATAACTCCCTCACGCAATCAAATCTCATGTGTAAGGTTAATAGGATTTATTGGGGTAGTACACATTAAATCTCCTAAGGCCCCTAACTAAATTACATTTTCATAAGTCCGTTTTAAGAACGTTTTAAATTAATCGTGTTACGAAAAACTCAAATACCGATTGGCTCTTCTTATCAATTTAATGGTATCAGTAATTGGTTTGATAGCATAATCAAAAAAAATCGGGTATGCTTATTTAAGTAATGTTCAATAAATTCAGTTATGGCTTTAACAGTATTGAAAATATGAAAGGTCTCCCATCATAAACCATTTAGATGCCATCACACCAATAAATGATTGGGACTTTCGTTATGCTTATTTATCAATTGATTGATAATAAGTATATAACTTTGAGAAAGTGAATATTTGGGTGATAGGAAAATAATAACATATGCGTTATATTCATGAAATTAAATAACACTAAATATTTTTCGTTTTAAATCCAAAAGAGAAATATTAGGGATAAGGCATTGAACAGTAAAACAGATAACATTAAACAACTTAACAATAGAAGAATTAATCTTTTTATCAGACTAAAAATTCAATAGAATACCATTACATAAATGTGTTTAAACATTAATCAACAGCAATTGTTACATACATATGAAATCAATAAATAAGGCCCTAATATTGGTTACTCTATTTACCATAGGTACTTTTGCCGCATGCGGCAAAAACAAATCAAACTCTAACATCATAATAAGCAAAACCATGAATAACAACATAACTAAACCTGATTCAGCCACTGCAACTTTTGGTGCAGGATGTTTTTGGTGCGTGGAAGCAGTTTTCCAACAATTGGAGGGCGTTGATACAGTAATCAGCGGATATTGTGGAGGTAATGTACCAAACCCAACATACCGTGAGATTTGCTATGGAAATACTGGACATGCAGAAGTTTGTCGCATCGTTTACAATCCCCAAAAAATA
>CALPIR020000154.1 GCA_943323675.2 Chitinophaga pinensis
TAACCTGGCACCAATGCTTAGAGCCGAATTAAAAAGGTTAAACCAATAACCAACAATACGATTACATCAAGCAAGTATTTATAAAAAAATGTATACTTGTAACATAATATTTAAAAGCTAAGCAATGGCAAATACTGGAGATTTATCAAAAGGCATGTTCATCAGACACAACAACGAATTGTGCCAAGTAATGGAATATCAACATCGTACACCAGGTAACTTACGTGCATTTTACCAAGTGGTATTGCGTAATGTAAAAACTGGTAAACAAATGGAACACCGCTATAGAGCAGGTGAGTCAATTGATGTAATACGTGTCGATTTTAAAGAGATGCAATATGTATACAAAGACGGAACAAACTTTGTATTAATGGATCCAGATACTTTTGATCAAATTTATATTAGCGAAACTTTATTTGGCGACCAAGCTCGTTTCTTGAAAGAAGAAATGATTATTAAGGTGTCTTTTGAAGGAGATGAACCAATTGGCGTAGAGCCTCCAACATTTGTTATTTTAGAGGTAACCTATACAGAACCTGGTGTAAAAGGTGATACTGCAACCAATACATTAAAACCAGCTACTTTAGAAAATGGAGCAGAGGTGCGTGTTCCATTGTTTACCAGCGTTGGTGATAAAGTAAAAGTGGATACCCGCACGGGCGACTATGTTGAGCGTGTAAAATAATTTAAAAACACAATATTGAAAAGCGGCTCAGGCCGCTTTTTTTATGTAATTAGAATTCAATCAGGTTTGGTTGATTTACGATTAAACATAAAACAAACTCAATGCTTGAATGATGAACCATGCTTGAAGGACTCTATACGGCAAATGAGATTTTTGCGTAACAAGTATCACCCCTCAGTCATGGCCACGCAAAGCCTCTGCATGACATCTCCCCGAAGGGGAGCAACACTTCCATCGGGTATTCTTTGCTTTTAAATATTACGTTGTTGTGTCAGTGAAATTATGGAGTGGACGCTTACTTATTTCTCAATAACTAATGCCACTCGGTATTGGTGCTAAAGAAAATTCCTCATTCCAAATTTCAATACCAAAACATATCTTCGTGCCATGCAAAAAATAGCAAACTACATTAATGGTGCTTTGATTGAGCCAACATCAAAGCAATATATAGATAACTACAATCCTTCAACAGGTACAGTTTATTCGCTTTGCCCCGATAGTGACGAAAGAGACGTTGAACTGGCTTATCAAGCTGCAGAAGCGGCTTTTGAAGATTGGAGCAATACACCTACTGAAAAACGCAGCAGAATTATGGTGCGCATCAGCGAGTTGTTAGAGCGTGATATTGATAAGTTTGCGATGGCAGAAACCATTGATCAGGGTAAGCCTTTGTGGTTATCAAAAAACGGAGAAATGCCGCGTGCAATTAGTAACATACGTTTTTTCGGAACTGCTATAGAGCACTTTGCTAGCGAAGCTCACCCAATGGGCAATCATGCCATTAATTATACATTACGCACACCCATAGGTGTAGTGGGTTGTATATCGCCATGGAATTTACCTTTGTATTTATTTACTTGGAAAATAGCGCCTGCTATAGCAGCAGGAAATTGTGTAGTGGCTAAACCCAGCGAGGTTACGCCATATACAGCATACTTATTAAGTGAAATTTGTATGGAAGCTGGTTTGCCTGCAGGCGTGTTAAATATAGTGCACGGCTTGGGCCCCAAAGTAGGAAGCGCATTAACGGTTCATCCCAAAATTAAAGCCATTAGTTTTACTGGAGGTACAAAAACAGGTGCCGAAATTGCCCGTGTGGCAGCACCAATGTTTAAAAAGTTATCGCTGGAGTTAGGTGGTAAAAACCCAAACATCATTTTTGCCGATTGCGATTTTGATAAGATGTTGAATGAAACCGTTCGTTCTTCATTTTTAAACCAAGGTGAAATTTGTTTATGTGGCTCGCGCATTTTTGTAGAGCGACCTATTTACGATAAGTTCAAAGCTGCTTTTGTTGAGAAAGTAAAGTCGGAATTGGTGGTTGGAAATCCATTGGATGCCAAAACCAAAACAGGTGCTATTGTAAGTAAAATGCATTTCGAAAAAGTATTGAGCTACATTGAATTGGCAAAAGAGGAAGGCGGTACTATTTTATGTGGCGGACATGCAGTAAAACCTGAAGGCGAATGCGCCAATGGTTGGTACATTGCACCAACTATAATAGAAGGTTTGAGTTATGATTGCAGAACCAACCAAGAAGAAATTTTTGGTCCTGTAGTTACCATTACTCCATTTGATACAGATGAAGAAGCACTGATGATGGCCAACTCAACCGAGTATGGTTTGGCATCAACCATTTGGACAGAAAACCTAACTCGTGCACACAAAATGGCAGCTGAAATAAAAGCAGGTATTGTTTGGATTAACTGTTGGTTGTTACGTGATTTACGCACTCCTTTTGGTGGTGTAAAAAGCAGTGGTGTAGGTCGCGAGGGTGGTTTAGAAGCATTGCGGTTTTTTACAGAAGCTAAAAACGTTTGTGTGAAATTGTAATAGAAAATTTTATTATTGTGCACCAAGGTCGTTACGCTTAAAAGCGTCTGAACGTTTAGCTTTAATCAACGCTGGGAAATACTCCTTTACCTATTTATGATGAAAAATTAATGGCAGATTTTCTGTGTATTGGAGTTTTAGTTTAGGGGTCAGTCATGCGAAGATTCGAGCATTTGCAAAAGTAAGCTGAGGAGTTCGCAGCGTTACTATCCCTTCAATATTCGATTAGATTAACTTGATGGAATTGTTAAGTTATAAAACTAAAGACAATTCGAGTTCCCCTATATCAAATCGGGGTATATTGAGAAGCGTAGTGTTAAAGCAAACAAATGATATTGATAAGTTATGCTAATCCACCTCTCGATACTCGCGCTACCCGCAGTCTTTATAAAGCGAACTCGAGGAGGCTGTTAACTTTGTGATGAAAAGTTAAATGCAGATTTACTTAGTACTGTAATTTTGTTAAGTGCGTATTCATGTAAGATTAGAGTATTGGCAATATTAGGCTGAAGAGAAAGCATCGCTAATATCCCTTCAATATTCGATTAGATTAACTTGATGGAATTGTTAAGTTATAAAGACTAAAGACAATTCGAGTGCCCCGATAACAAATCGGGGTGTATCGAGAAATGTAGTGTTAAAGCAAACAAATGATATTGATAAGTTATGCTAATCCACCTCCCGATACTCGCGCTAGCCTCAGTCTTTACAAAGCGAACTCGAGGAGGCTGAACTTTTGCATGTTTAGTAGTAAAATAGACTATAAATCCGAAGTTAGGTGTGCTGAACTACTTTAGTAAATCGAGGAAATTCAATCAGTTTTACTTGAACGATGATTCAACCCATTGTAATACTCCAACAGTGGCATTTTGATTGATGTAAGTTACATTACGTTTAGTGTGTTTAACCTCCGGGGTTGATGGATCAATAACCACAATAGGCGTATTGGTTTTAACCAAATCAACCAAACCTGCAGCTGGATAAACTTGTAACGAAGTGCCTATTACAACCAATACATCCGCTTCCTGTACTAAAATTGTAGCAGGTTCTATCATGGGCACTGGCTCACCAAACCAAACAATATGTGGCCTAAGTTGGGCACCTAGTTCGCATACATCGCCCATTTTAAGTTCCCAGCCTTCAATATCATAAACTAAATCAGCATTCAGCGTGCTTTGTGCTTTGGTTATTTCGCCATGTAAATGCAGGATGTTGCTACTTCCAGCACGTTCATGTAAATCATCTACATTTTGTGTAATAATCTGTACTTCATGGTTTTTAGCTAATTCAGCTAATGCATAATGAGCCGCATTGGGTAATGCTTCAAGTACCCCTTTTCTGCGCATATTGTAAAATTCTTGAACCATGTGCGGGTTTTTATTCCATGCTTCAGGGGTGGCCACATCATACACATTATAGCCTTCCCATAAGCCATCACTACCCCTAAAGGTTTGTAAGCCACTTTCGGCACTAATGCCTGCTCCAGTTAAAACCACTATTTTCATATTTTTTAAGTATACAATTAAATGGGCATAAACTATAAAATCAATTAACTCATTATATTTGTTTGTACTGCATTGAAATATACAATTAAATATTTGCTTTTGTTTATGCTGCTTGCACCATTTTTTGTAAGTGCACAGCAAGTGCGTTTTATCGAAAATAAAGGGCAATGGGAAAGTAATATTTTATACAAAGCAGATATTCCTGGTGGCGATTTGTATATTACTAATCAAGGTATAGTTTACAATTTGGTTGATGAGCATGCATTACATGAGCATCAGCATAATAAAGTGGAGTCGGCCATACAGGCTCATGCAATATTTATAAATTTTGTTGGGTCTAATTCCTCCTTTACACACCATACTTTTAACCCTTTTGTTACCCAATACAATTACTATATTGGCAACAATGAAGCCAAGTGGGCTGCAGGTGTAAAGGCCTATCAAAAAATAGTATTGCGAAATATTTATCCGCAAATTGATTTTGAAATTGCAGGAGAAAACGGTGGCGTTAAAACTGCATTCATCCTCAGGCAGGGTGCACAAACAGCAAACATTAAACTGGCCTACCATGGAGCAAATAAACTCAACTTGGTTAATGGAGAGCTATTGGTTCAGCATTCTTTAGGCCATATTAAAGAATTTCAACCCATTACATTTATTAGCAACGGATTTAAACAGGAGCAAGTTGCCAGCCAATATATTTTAAACAACGACACCTTAAGTTATCAGGTATTCTTAAATAAAGGGTTATCATATAATGATAGTTTAATCATTGATCCATCTATTGTGTTTAGTACCTTTAGTGGTTCGGTTGCGGATAATTTTGGGTTTACTGCAACGCATGATTATTTAGGCAATGCCTATGGAGGTGGAACAGTATATAATATTAATTTTCCGGTAACCTCAGGAGCTTACCAATTAACATATGGAGGAGGCAGTGATTTTAATGATGGACCTGCACGCGATGTTGGTATACTAAAGTTTTCGGCAAATGGAACCCAGCTTTTGTATGCCACATATTTAGGCGGTTCGGGTAACGAGCAGCCACATAGTATGAGTTGCGATGCAGCAGGTAACTTATACATCATGGGTACTACTAAATCAACCAACTTTCCATATAGGTTAGGCGTTGATAATTCGCAAAATGGCAATTACGATTTATTTGTGAGTTGCCTCAGCGCAAATGGCAATACGTTACGTTATTCAACTTACTTGGGTGGTGCTCAAAACGATGGGTTTAACAACCATGGAACAAACGATAAAAAAAATCAGCTTACGTATAATTTTGGCGATGAGTATAGGGGTGATATTCGTTTGGATGCTTCGGGTAATGTATACATAGCCACCGTTACGGCAAGTAATCAAACACAAAGTTTACCGATTATTAATGCTACTCAAGCCACCTTTGGTGGTGCAGGGCAGGATGGTTGGGTAATTAAACTTAACAGCCAACTTAGCACCATTTTATTGAGTACATATTTGGGAGGTAGCGGTTTCGATGCGGCCTATGGATTGCGAGTGGAGGCCGATAATTTTTATGTTACGGGTGGTACATTAAGTTCCAATTTGCCTAACAGTTCATTGTCTGCTTATAAAGGCGGTGTTGATGGATACATTGCCATGTTCAACCAAAGTGGTGGTGTAATAACACATCAAAAAACAATTTATGTGGGTACCCTAAATTACGATCAAGCATATTTTGTATATACCGATAAAGATAAAAATGTATATGTAACA
>CALPIR020000155.1 GCA_943323675.2 Chitinophaga pinensis
ATTTCAGATTAAAATCGATAAGGAATCTAATTAGTGATGTTATAAAATGTTATAACATCCATTCAATTATTAGCAAAACAAACCTTAATAAACCACCCAAATTAAACCATTATGTATTTTGTTATAACAATAGTGTAGTTAATGGCGGTTTAATATCTAAGGACTTTACTTTGCCGCTATGCTAATGACATCTGTTACCAATTGGTTATTTAAAAGAAAATGGGGATTCGTTCTTGTATTTATTTTATGTATATCGCTAGTTTTTATATTCTAAGAATCTATATTTAAAGTCACCTCTGGCAGCGAAGATTTATTTACAAATGGGATTCCAGAATTGAAAGGTAACGAGAGAACAATCATTACAAAGATATCTAGTTTACACCAAGAAAATAAAAAGGAAGAAGCATATACATTATTAAATGAAATGAATGAAAAGGCCCTGACTCAGGAAAACAAGTTGGCCCAGTACTATATAAACTCTTTTAAGTGTTTTACTTTTTCTCGTGAAAATCAATTCGAACAATCTGTTAACCATGGTAAATTAGCATTAGAATTAGCTAAAACATATTATGATACCATAAATTTATCACACACCTATCAAAACATTTGCGCGAGTTATTTCCGATCAGAGCAAAATGATTCAGGTGAGAAGTATACCAAGCTAGGTTTTGAACACGCATTATTAAAAGGTGATAGCGTTATGTTAAAGACATTTGCCATGAACCTTGGTACCATTGCCTTTAATCATAACCTTACTGGGTTAGCTGGATATTATTTCATGAAAGCTTCATCCATAAATGTAAACGGATTTGCAAATACCGATACCCTACTTTATGCCAATTTGGTTTCTGTATTAATTTCTAATAAGGATTATGAGGAAGCCGAGAAACTTTGGAACTTGTATCAACTGGATGATGCCCTTGAAGGAAGCTCCTATCTAAACCAAGATTTGCAGTGTAATAGAATCGCATTATTTCAGAATCAAAAAAAATGGGATAAAAGCCGTGAACTACTTTCTACATTAGAGTTGAGCAACTTTAATCCTGATTTTAAAGCAGGGTTATTTACCAATAAATGGAACCAAATATACCATGACAATGGCATTAAAGCTTGTTCAGATTATTTCGAAAAAAATAAAACATTCTTTAATGATCACTTCCCTGAAGTTGTTACATCATTAATAAACGTTTTACCTCATAATCAAATTCATCAGATAGCTATTTTTAACACTGATTATGTAAAATCGTTAATGGACAAATATGAAATAGACGAATCGGATGACCTGTTATTAAAGTATTCGGCACACATGTTATTAGGTATTGTATTGCAGCATGAAAATAAATATGAAGAAGCCAATAAAAACTATTTAGTAGCATACAGTAAGCACAATACTTATTTAGAAATTAATGACTCATTAAGAATTAGCGACATCGACAATCAGATTAAATTTGAACGCCTTTTAAATGAACAATATGAATTGAACAGAAGGTTGACTACCCAAACTAAAGAGAATCAAATATTAATTCTACTCGGGTCAATTTCAATCCTGTTTTTAGTTACACTTATTGTACTTTTTTATCTGAACGGACAGCGAAAACAAGTGGAGGTTCAATTACTTACCATAGAGAAACAACAGATTGAAGAAAAGGATAAGCATTTGGAAAAAGAAAAGCACCTAAACAATCGAATTGTGGAGTTATCTAAATCAATAATTATTAAAAGTAATGAATTGGGCAGTACCATCAATTCGTCAACAACCAATAGTGCTAAAGAACTTTACAAAATAAAACGAGAACTGGCTAAAATTTCTCACTTTGACAACATTGAGCATCCTGAAATTGCAGATAAACTTTATCAGAATAATGAATTGTATGAGAAAATTTTTACTAGCCTAAAAGACTTCAATAAAACGGAAAAACGAATTTTTGCGTTATCGATTGAAGATTACAAGGTAAAAGACATTAGCACATTAATGGGGTTATCAAGCCAATACGTGCATAACGTAAGAAGCCGACTTAAGAAAAAAGTCGGCTTCAACGAAGACATTAGCTGGAGTGAATTTAAGAGAAGAGCAATGGAACAATCAGATTCAATTACATCTTGATTATTTTAAATTCTGTTCTCCTGTTTTTGGCGTGATCTGCTTCGCTGCACTTCACGCCATCCTTACACTTATTTAATAATTTTGATTCGCCAAAACCTTTCCATGTTAATCTTTTAGAGTCTATTCCCATTGATAAAATATATTTACCAGATGACTCGGCACGTTTTTGCGAAAGTGTTTGGTTAAATGTAGCACTTGAGCGAGAGTCTGTGTGTGAACCTAATTCAATCACTAAAGTTGGAAACTCTCTCATTGCGTTTACAATTTTATCTAGTTCAAGCGCAGCATCTGTTCTTACATCCCATTTACCCAAATCAAAATATATTGGATTAAGGTTTAATAGTTTTCCTAAATCTTGACCAACTTTAATTTTAGCCTTAGCAACAACCACAGGAATTGCAGACATTATTTTAGCAACAACTAGTTTACGACTCTTATCAAAAGTTAATGGCATCTGAAACGATTGAGGAAAGTAACCTCCTTTGTTTAAAGAAACCATCAAATTACTGCCTATTAATTTGCTTGTTGCAGGCAGGTTAAAACAAACACTTCCATTCTCATCAGATGTTGATGTGTAATTTTGATTTCCAATGGTATAATTAACTGCAACACCTTTATTGGGTTGTTTGGTTATACTATCTGTTAATACAAAACATACGGTATATGGTGTAGTATCAATAGTGTAATCATAAATATCATCTCCACCTTTACCACCTAATCTGTTAGAGCTAAATGAGCCACTTAGTTTTGAAATTGGTTGAAAGTAAAAATCATCATAACTTGAGTTAATTGGAGCTGAAACAACAACTGGTGCTTGAGTTCCTTTAGTTAGCATTAATATATCTAAACCTCCAAAGCCATTAGCCGTTACAGAGCTATAATACAAATCGCCATTACTCATGGTCGGAAAAACCTCATCAGTAGAAGTATTTATTGCATCTAATGACTTAGGCGTATCCCAAACCAAATCAACTAATTTACTGTAGTAAATATCAAATCCGCCTTTACCACCTTTCATGTTAGACGAGAAAAACAAGGTATTGTTCGCCTCATCAAAATAGGCATGTTGAACTGAGTAGTCTGGTGAACAAAAGGGTAACGAAGTGAAGGCAGAATATCCTCCTTCAATTTTTTTAGCCCATAAAATTTCAAGTTGATAAATACCCGCTGCATTTTTTTTACTGCGGCTAACCGTAGCAAAAATATAATTGCTGTTGTTGGTTACATGCACTGGACCAATGTGAAATCGTTTTGACTCTGATGCCAAATCTTTTATTACTGCATCGCAAGTATTGTTGATTGCGAATGTTTGCATAAATGCATTTTGTACATTTTCATCTTTAGACATTCTGTTTGAAGAAAACAACTTAACACCACTTAAATTGGTAGATCCAAACTCGTCAGCATTAGAGTTAATGCATGAGTTAGTTATCTCTGCAAGAACATGAATAGATTCTTCCGTCTGGTAATCACTCAACCCCATTTCGCGCAGTTTTAAAATAAATGGATTGTAAGCAGTTTGATTTAAATTATTCTGTTTGCATAAACTTACATAATCAAGCAAATGCTGCTTTTCAATTATTAGTCCTTTATCTGCTGCGGCAGAGTATATTTTAAATGCTTCTTTCGACTTGTTTAAACGCAACAAAACATAGGCGTATTGGGGCATAACAGTTGAATCGCCTTTAATTAAACGCTTTGCCAATATAGGCTCGGCATCTACCATGTCTCTTTCAAAAAGTTGTTTATTTAGTTTTGCAGGCGACTGTGCGTTTATATCCGAACAGATAAACACCACTAATAATACCAATAAGATCTTTTTCATACCAATTAATTAAAATAACGAGGTGAGTTAATGCGGCTAGGTTTACCATTAAGATTTAAGCTTATGGTAATTTGGTGTGTTTGTTTAGATAGCATGGAGATGGCCGATAGCGGATAATCATAACAATAATATATATCAAACCTTCCTGCATTTACCACTCCCAACATAGCCCCTACTCCATCGCCTGAGCGATAGCTTAATCCAGTTACCACTTTACTTTTCATTTCAAGTACCGCATTCACATCAAACTGCACAGGTGCATTTGTTACCTCTTTCATCAAAACACTGGGGCGAAACTTAAACTCATCATTCAAAGTAAAGTTATATCCCATGTAAGCAAAACGGTGTGATATAATTTTGGTATTGCCCATTACACTTGTTGCACCAAAATCGTAATTAACTACACGTGGTTGGCTGTAACCTAAATAAAAAGACTTGTTAGTTAATAAGAATCCAAAACCCGCATTAGGTTTTAACCCACTACTTAGGTTTTCCATAAACAAAGGATCACCAGGGGTTGTGGTTGATATCTCAGAGAAATTCATTTGGTTCACTAATCCAATTAATCTTAACCCTGCAATTAAACGCCAATTGCGTTTTAATTTTAAGTGATAATTAATATCTGCATTTACAGTATTGGTTCTAGAAATACCAATCTGATCATATACATAAGATAATCCTAAACCTATTCGCTCACCAGCCATACCCCCTATGGCCAGTGAGCTTGTTTTAGGCGCTCCCTTAACGTTTACCCATTGTAAACGTCCAGTTGCATTTAATAATGTTCTGCCATCTGCACCTGCTTGCGCAGGATTTAGAACCTGGGGATTAACCCAGTATTGACTGAACATTGGATCTTGTTGAGCACTCACATAAAATGAGTTTGCTAGTATTATTAATATTATTGCTAACTTTTTCATAACGGTTATTTGTTAATGTAAATACTACCAGTTATTGGTTTTTCATCTGTGCCTGTTTCAAAAATGTAGAAGTAAGTTCCACCAGGAAGTTTACCATCTTGAATTCTTAATCCAAGATTAGGCTCTCCGCCCCAGTCATTGGCATAACGTTGTCTCACAAACACTTCTTCACCCCATCTGTTGATTACCCTCAATACATTGTTCGGGTATTTCTCTATTCCTGGTATAACGAAATAATCATTTACACCATCGCCATCAGGAGAGAAACCTCCAGGTATTTTTAGGGCATTTTCTGTTACTTTAATAATTACCACTGCAGTATCAAACAAGGCAGGTGTTCCTAAATCGCCTATGCGATAAGTAAAATCGTCAGGGCCAAAGTATCCTTCGTTTGGAGTATATATAAATGTGGTATCCGCTCTAAGTAAAAGTGTTCCGTATTTAGGAGCAAGTATTACCTGTGGCATACCCAATCCTTTATCGTCAGTATCATTAAGTGTTACATTAAATACTACTGATGTACCTTCTTTTACCACTATGGTATCATTAACAGCAATTGGTTGGTTGTTGTCGTTAACCTGTTTTACTGTTATTATAACCCAAGCATTACCACAAGATATAGGCAATCCGTTATCACAAGCCTTATATTGGAATGAATCAACACCAACAAAATTTAAGTTAGGGGTATATGTAATTGTTCCATTTGCATTAACCAATAATGTGCCATTAAGCGCTGTAATATCAATTGTTGGATTATTTAAAGTTCCATCCACATCATTGTCATTAACCAAAACATTAACTACCACAGCTGTATTTTTATTGGTTGATGCGGTATCGTTAATTAACAATGGACCATCGTTAACTGAGTTAATATTTAACCTTACCCATGCACTATCAC
>CALPIR020000156.1 GCA_943323675.2 Chitinophaga pinensis
GCCTCCTTTACCTCTGCGGTAAAACCCCGAGTATTTTTCTTCAACTTAGTTTTCGTCATTAGCTGCGTGCATTTTTTCACGGATGTTACCACGTGATAAATAACTGTAAACAGCAGGGATTACATACAAGGTTAATAATCCTGAGAAAACCAATCCACCAATAATTACAATACCCAAAGATATGCGACTAGTAGCTGCATCTCCAAGCGCTAATGCAATTGGCAGTGCACCCAATATGGTTGCCAAACTTGTCATTAAAATTGGGCGTAATCTTGAAACAGCAGCTTGCTGAACTGCTTCAATCTTACTCAAGCCTTCTTCTCGTTTTTTATTGGCAAATTCCACAATTAAAATTCCGTTTTTGGTTACTAAACCAAGCAATACAATAATTCCTATCTGACTAAAAATATTCATGGTTTGATTAAAATACCAAAGTGAAATTAAAGCCCCTGCCAATGCCATTGGAACGGTAATCATAATAATGATAGGGTCAATAAAACTTTCGAATTGTGCCGCTAATACCAAATACACCAATATTAATGCAAATAGAAATGCAAAAGTTGTGTTTGAAGAACTTTCAGAGAAGTCGCGCGATGGGCCACTTAAATCTGTTGTAAACGATTCATCTAAAACTTTTTCTTTAATTGCATCCATTGCTTTTATTCCGTCACCAATCGTTTTTCCTGGTGCTAAACCTGCAGTAACTGTAGCCGATTTATACCTATTGTAATGGTACAATTGAGGTGGACTACTTTGTTCAACAACATTAACTACTGCATCTAGTTGAATTAATTCGCCTTTGTCATTCCTAACAAATAGCGATTTCAAATCCAGTGGCTCATCACGATTTTCTCTATTAACTTGACCAATAACTTGGTATTGTTTTCCTTTCATGTTAAAGTATCCATAACGTATACCTCCGTATGTGAGCTGTAATGTTTGCGCAATTTGTTGAACACTTATACCTACAGCTTTTGCCTTTTCTCTATCAATTTCAATAACCAATTCGGGTCTATTAAATTTGAGGTTCACATCCATTCCTTGGAAGGTGGGATTTTTATTTGCTTCATCTAAAAACTTAGGTAAAAATTCTTGTAGTTTACTAAAATCCTGGTTTTGTAAAATGTATTGCACTGGCAATCCAGCACGTGATCCTCCGCTACCATTTATGGTTTGATCTTGAATAACAAATGACCGTGCTTCTGTCATGCCACCTACCGTTTTTTGTATAGATTGTGCAATTTGTTGCTGTGAACGAATGCGCTCGTTAGGCTCTGTTAAAAATATACGCGTAAAACCCGTATTAACCGCACCACTTCCAATAAAACCTGGTGCTACCACGGATAGTAAAACATGTTTCTCTGGTGTTGAATCAATAACCATTTGCGCAACCCTATCCATGTAGTTTTCCATGTATTCATATGAGGCTCCCTCAGGTGCGGTGGATGCTATACGCATTACACTTCTATCTTCTAATGGCGCTAATTCGGATTGTATAGTTGAACCAATTAAAAATATAACAGCAATAGATGCCATTACAATTACAATTGACCACCATCTTTTTTTCATGAAGTTCCGTAAGGAGTTGTTGTAGGCGTTATTTAAACCAACAAAAAATGGTTCAGTTAAAATGTAAAATTTAGAATGTTTATGGTTTTTACGTTGCAGTTTAACATTAAGCATGGGGGTTAATGAAAGGGAAACAAATGCCGATATCAATACGGCTCCTGCAACCACTACACCAAATTCACGGAATAATCTTCCAACAAAACCTTCTAAGAATATGATGGGTAAAAATACCACCGCTAAAGTAATTGAAGTAGAAAGTACGGCAAAGAAAATTTCGTTTGAGCCTTTAATAGCGGCCTCGCGCGGACTCATACCTTCTTCTATTTTTTTGAAAATATTTTCGGTAACCACAATGCCATCATCAACCACCAAGCCAGTAGCCAGTACAATAGCCAATAGGGTTAATATATTAATAGAAAAGCCGAATATGTACATGATAAAAAATGCACCAATTAATGAAACTGGAATATCAATTAGTGGGCGGAATGCAATAAGCCAATCACGAAAGAATAGAAAGATAATTAACACCACCAATAAAAATGCAATCAATAGCGTTTCGCCAACTTCTGTAATTGATTTGCGTATAAATTTCGTGTTATCTAGCGCGATATCAAGTTTAATATCCTTGGGCACATCATTTTTTATTTGATCGTATCTGCGGTAAAACTCGTCTGCAATATCAATATAATTTGCACCTGGTTGAGGTACTAGAGCTAAGCCAATCATGGGTACTTTGCTTTCTTTTAAGATGGTTTGTTCATTCTCGGCACCTAAAATGGCATAACCAATATCTCTTAGTCTAATGGTTCTATTGTTGATTGATTGAATGATGATGTTGTTAAATTCCTCTTCGGTAGAAAACCGCCCAACTGTTTTTACGGATAACTCCGTATTGTTCCCTTCAATTTTTCCTCCAGGCAACTCAACATTTTCTCGCTCTAATGCCATTTTTACATCTAAGGGAGTAAGTTTAAAAGATGAAAGTTTAATTGGGTCGAGCCACAAACGCATGGCATAACGTTTTTGTCCCCATATTTGTATGGTGCTTACACCCGGAATGGTTTGTAACTTTTCTAATAAAACATTCTCGGCATAATCGTTTACTTCTAAATGTGTTTTAGATGTACTTTGAACTGTAAGTGTTAAAATCGCATCAGAGTTAGCATCCGCTTTTGCAACAACTGGTGGCGCATCAATGTCCTGAGGTAATTGTCTAACTGCTTGAGAAACTTTATCACGCACATCATTCGTAGCGGATTCTAGGTCTTCACTTAAGCCAAACTCAACGGTAATAACGCTACTACCTTGGTTACTTGCTGATGAAATGGAACGAATACCAGCAATTCCATTAATTGCTTTTTCTAAAGGCTCGGTAATTTGCGATTCGATAATATCCGGATTAGCACCTGTATAATTTGTCCTTACCGTAATAACAGGTGGATCAATAGAAGGGTACTCGCGTACACCCAAAAAATTAAATGCAATGGCTCCAAAAAGCAATATAATAATTGACATTACTGTTGCTAATACGGGCCTATTTATACTTGTTGTACTTAAACTCATTTTTTTGTTTTTAGAGGTAAAGATTAGCTGTTATTTTCTTCTGATTTTGCAATTTTCATCTGTGTTTATGCAGAAGCAGATCATTTATGACTACCGCTTTACTTTAGCCCCTTGACGTAAATACATTACTCCCTCAACTACTACTTCATCTCCAGCTTGTAAACCTTCCGTTACTTCAATTACATTATCTTTACGTACGCCTGTTTTTACTTTACGTTCAATTACACTATCACCTTGTGCAACATATACTTTTTGTCCTTTTAAAATAGGCACAATAGCCTGTGTAGGTAACATAAAAGCTTTTGTATTTATTGATGCAACAATTGATACCTTGGCAAAGGATCCTGGTAAAATTTGCTGGTTAGGATTGGCACAGATGGCACGCATAATTACGTTTCGTGTTACTTCATCAACCTTTGGTTCTATACCATAAATTTTTGCTTGGAATTGTTTTTCGTTACCTTCTGTAGTAAACATGACGGTATTCCCTTTTTGTATTGTGTTAGCATATCTTTCAGGCACTGAAAATTCTACTTTAATTTGGTTGATATTTTGCAATGCAGCAATACGAGTTGCAGGAGTTACATAACTGCCTTCACTAATATTGCGTAATCCTATCACTCCATTAAATGGTGCCCTGATTTCTGTTTTTCTTATTTGTTCTTTTAATAAATCTATATCAGCATTTATACTGCTTAATTCAGTAGAGGCAATATCATACACTTCATTGCTTATCGCACCTTTTTCTACTAAAGTTTTATTTCGTTTTTCTGTATCTTCTTTCAGTTTTTTGGTGGCCATAGCTTTTTTAAGTTGGGCCTGTAAATCGCTATCGTTTATTTTTAAAAGTAGTTCACCTTTTTTTACTTGTGACCCTTCTGTGAAATTAATTTTTATGATTCTTCCTTGCGTTTCTGGGTATAGCACCACTTCTTCTTCTGCCATTATGTTTCCAGTTGTTTCTATTCTTCTTTCACTTGCCTGTGGTTCAACCAATAAAGTTTTTACCTTAGTGGGCATATTTTTTTTGCTTGCGCTAGGTGCTTGTGTATTTGTATTCGGTTTTAGTTTAGGCCAAGCCAACAAGCCTAAAATCGCCACTCCAAAAACAATGTAAATGATATTTTTCTTTTTCATAGCTATTTATTTTTTTGTACCGATATGTTACTTACCATAGCGGATAAGTTATTATCCATTCTATTCATTAATTCTAAAAACATTTTTTTTTCTTCAGCACTAAACCCGTTAAATGCTAATTTGTTTAGTTGATTAAATGTGGCTTCAATTTTGGGTGCTAACTTTATGCCTTTTGCAGTTGCAGATATGATATATGCTCTTCTATCTTCGCTATGTGGGTTGCGTTTTACAAGGCCTTTTTCTGTTAGGTAATCAATTATTCTTACCATAGTAGCCTTGTCTATTTGCAAACAGTTGGCCAAGCATTGTTGTGTTATTTCTTGATGTTTACAAATTAATCCCAATACATAAAAATAGCGGTCTAAATCAGTATCACATAATTCCTGCTCCGCAGCATGATCATACTTTTTATAAAGCATGTTAAACATCAAACTCAAAGGGCCCTCTTTTGATTCGAACGGATTTATTTTGTTTTTTTGAGTTGGTAACATTGTGCAAACATAGTTGAAAATGTATATAGTTGATTAAATCAACTATTGTAATGATATGAGTTTTACATGAGCGGTTAAACTGTTGTATTAATCGTAAGCATAAATCAACCATTGTTTATATTACATTTGTTGCATTAAATAAATATGTCGTACTACATTAAGCAAGATTTAAATGACACCATTTGTGCACTGGCTACAGCCGGTGGAGTAGGAGCAATAGGCGTAATACGTGTTAGTGGTGCAGAAGCAATTACAATAGTTGATTCAATTTTTAAAGGAAAACGTTTAACTCAACAAGCCACGCATACCGTACATTTTGGTAAAATAGTTGATGGGGATAAGGTGATTGATGAAGTACTGGCAACCCTTTTTATTAATCCAAAATCTTACACAGGTGAGAATACCATAGAGTTAAGTTGCCATGGTTCGCCATATATACAACAGCAAATCCTACAATTATTGGTAAGTAAAGGTTGCCGTTTGGCCAAACCGGGTGAGTTTACCTTGCGTGCTTTTTTAAACAAAAAACTGGATCTTTCACAGGCAGAGGCTGTGGCTGATTTAATTGCGAGTAACAGTGAAGAAAGTCACCGTACAGCCATGATGCAAATGCGTGGTGGCTTTAGTTACCAAATTGCTGATATGCGTGAGCGCCTCATTAATTTTGCCTCTTTAATTGAATTAGAGTTAGACTTTGCTGAGGAAGATGTAGAATTTGCCAAGCGAGATGACCTCATCATTTTAGTTAGCAACATACAGCATCTTATACAAGAACTGTTGCACTCCTTTAAATACGGTAACGCCATTAAAAATGGCATACCAACTGTAATTGCTGGTAAACCCAATGCCGGAAAATCAACTTTGTTAAATGCTTTGGTAAACGAAGAGCGTGCTATTGTTAGCGATATTGCTGGTACTACACGCGATACCATTGAAGAAGCATTTGTGATTGATGGCATAACA
>CALPIR020000157.1 GCA_943323675.2 Chitinophaga pinensis
ACACGAACAACCCATCATTGCACCAATAATTATTTCGGCAGTTTTATGGATAGTTGCTGTAATTCGTTTTCAAGAATTAACTCAAAGAATTAAAGGAGTATAAATAAGTAATTTTAGCTAAACACATTAGCACCATTCTATATCTAATAACAATTAGGTTGTAAACTAAAAATCCCGGGCTCACACCCGGGATTTTTTATATATATAATTAAGTTTAAAACAACTTAGGTTGGTCATCGTCTTTTGGCGGAACCTTTGGTTTAAACTTAGGTTTAGGTTGGTCTAGCAGGCTATCATCATCGCTTAATAAGCGTTTAATTTTATCCCGTTCTTCCTGCAATAAATCTTCGTTTACCAATAAAGTTTGTTGGGTGGTTTCGTTGCCTTTTATTACGGGCTTCTCCTCACCTGTTTCTGCTTCCACTTCTTCGTTTTGTACTAAAAACGCACTAATAAAGTCTTTGCCAACAATTTTATTACCAATGGCTTTCCACCCTTTTACTTCAATAAACTCGGTTAAGTTATATGTTTCTTCAAGGTTACTGTCTTTGCCTTTGCCCCCTTTACGTTCCATCACAATTATAGGCTCCATATAATCTGTTGCCATTACAATTCTGTTGTCTTTACCTTCTGGTATACACATAAATTGTTTGTTTAAGGTTAGGGTCTCTACCAAGAAGCGCTTAACAATGTATGCCTTGTCTTTATCGTTATAGTACAACAAGGTTATTGGGCGCTTAGGACGGAATTTACCAATGTGCAATACTTGATCGGCATTGTAGTGGTTGGTTAATTCAAAGTTTGTTAGCTCGTAGTTACCGTCTTTGGTTATTACTAAAATCACATCGTTGGTATCAAACTCGCCCAACATTTTACCGCGGTTATCTATGTTTAATCGGCCCAATACATCATCATACCAAATTTTACGTCCGCCTAAAGTACTTGCGCCTTTGGCTTTAAGTTTAATTGATTTAATAAGGTACTTGCTAACAATATTACCTAACACACTACGGCCTTTTATGGCCAAATCTGCAAAGTTAAAATCAAACAACAACTTTCGTGCGTGGCTCATTGGACTTAAAGCAATCTCTACCAACTCTGCCTCACTGTTAGGGTTTGCGGTAAAATACAACACCTTGCTGTTGGGTGCACCAGTGGTTAAGTCGTACTCTTTATCGCGGGTTATACCCATTACATTAAAACGTTTTCCGTAGGCTGTTTTGGCTTTTCCATCCATGTAAATCATGTTATACACCCTGCGTTCATCGTTTTTACGAAACACCTCTATGTGTATAATATCCTTACCCATAAAGGCTTTGTCTTGCACCTTGCTCACCATCATTTTACCATCCTTGCGGAATACAATAATGTCGTCAATATCGGAGCAGTCGCATATGTATTCGTCTTTTTTCAATCCATAACCCACAAAACCTTCTGCACGATTTACGTATAGTTTTTGGTTGGCAATGGCCACTTGGTTTGCTTGTATGGTATCAAATAATTTAATTTCGGTTTTACGCTCGCGCCCTTTACTGTATTTCTTCAACAAGTTTTCGTAGTACTTCACTTGATAAGCTTTTAGGTTATCTAGGTCGTAGTTTACTTGCTCCAATTCAGTTTGAATACGCGCCATTAATTCGTCCGCTTTAATGCTATCAAAACGGGTAATACGAATCATTGGGATTTTGGTTAATCGCTCGTAATCATCGTGTGTAATTTCGCGTATAAATTGCTTTTTGTATTTCTTAAAACGCTCATCTAAGTATAAAAACAAGTTTTCCTTGTCGGCATACTTTTTAAAGTCGATGTACATTTCATCTTTAATAAACAACTTCTCTAACGATGCAAATAAGTATTGGTCTTGTAACTCACGTTTTCTAATCTCTAACTCACGTTTTAACAACTCTCTTGTTAGCTCTACAGAAACACGCAACAACTGACTTACCTCGGTAAACACAGGTTTATCTTGATAAACCACACATGCATTTGGCGATATGCTTATTTCGCAATCGGTAAAGGCATACAACGCATCAATGGTAATATCTGGTGATACGCCTGGAGCCAATTGTATTTCAATTTCAACATCCGCAGCGGTATTGTCAATTACCTTTTTAATTTTTATTTTACCTGTATCGTTGGCCTTTAAAATACTATCTATTAAACCACCTGTTGTGGTAGAGTATGGAATTTCTTTAATTAATAATGTCTTCTTATCAAACTCCTCTATTTTAGCACGTATACGTACTTTACCACCTTTACTACCGCCATTATAGTTGGCCACATCAACAGTACCTCCAGTAATAAAATCAGGATACAACTCAAAAGTTTTACCTTTTGTACAATCAATGGCAGCCTTTAATATTTCACAAAAGTTATGTGGCAATATTTTGGTTGCTAAACCAACTGCAATACCTTCAACACCTTGTGCCAATAACAAAGGGAATTTCATAGGTAAAGCGATGGGTTCTTTTTTACGACCATCATAAGATAATTGCCAATTGGTGGTTTGAGCATTAAATGCCACATCAAGTGCAAACTTGCTTAAGCGCACTTCTATGTAACGAGAGGCTGCAGCAGAATCTCCTGTGCGCACATCGCCCCAGTTTCCCTGCATTTCAAAAAGTAATTCTTTCTGACCTAAACCAACCAATGCATCACCAATTGCGGCATCACCATGTGGGTGAAACTGCATGGTTTGTCCAATTACATTGGCCACTTTATTAAAACGACCATCTTCAATTTCGTTCATGGCATGTAATATCCTGCGCTGAACGGGTTTTAAACCGTCTTCCATAGCAGGAACTGCACGCTCTAAAATTACATACGATGCATAATCTAAAAACCAATTTTCGTATAATCCAGTAACAGGTATAACATGTCCTGTTACATAATTTTGATCTTGGTTATCTTTTTCGTTATTTTCTAATATCTCGTCACTCATCTTTTTTATTTTCTAGTTATTGGTTGATTGGTTACTAGTTGATAGTTTTCCAACTACAAGCCTCTAACTTCTATCTTAAAACATCTTCAGCCAACCATAGCTTTAGCGAAAGTTGGAAATTTATCTTTAAATCCTCTTCAACCTCAGCTGCGCTGCGAAATTGATGAGGCTAAGCCAACTTCCAAGCCCTATGATTACGCCACTTCTTTTTCAATCATCATATCCTTCTCCACACGTAAATTATCAATAATAAAGTTTTGCCTATCTAAGGTGTTTTTGCCCATGTAGTATTCCAACAAACTTTTAATGGTTACATCTTGCTTTAATATTACAGGCTGAAGTTTGATTTCATCGCCAATAAACAACCCAAACTCTTGAGGAGAAATTTCACCCAAACCCTTAAATCGTGTAATTTCTGGTTTGCCGCCTAATTTTTGTATGGCTTTTTGTTTTTCATCTTCACTGTAGCAATAGTGTGTATGCTGTTTGTTGCGCACACGGAACAACGGAGTTTCCAAAATGTATAAGTGGCCATTTTTTACCAAATCAGGGAAAAACTGTAAAAAGAACGTAAGCATTAACAACCTAATGTGCATGCCATCCACATCGGCATCAGTAGCAATTACAATGCGGTTGTAGCGCAAACCTTCCAAGCCTTCTTCAATATTTAATGCGTGCTGTAAAAGGTTAAATTCCTCGTTTTCGTATACTACTTTTTTGGTTAGACCATAACAATTTAATGGCTTACCACGCAAACTAAATACGGCTTGTGTTTCTACATCCCTACTCTTGGTAATACTACCGCTGGCACTATCACCCTCGGTAATAAACAAGGTGGTATCATATCGCTTTTCCTGCTTCTCATCTTCATAATGAAAACGGCAATCGCGTAATTTTTTGTTATGTAATGAAGCTTTTTTAGCACGTTCGTTGGCCAACTTTTTAATACCAGCCATATCCTTGCGCTCGCGTTCACTTTGCATAATACGTTTTAACAAGGCATCAGCCACTGTTGGGTTTTTATGCAAGAAATCATCAAACGATTTTTTCAGGAAATCGGTAATAAAGTTTTTCATGGTTGGCCCTTCGTGCGCCACGTTAGCCGAACCTAGTTTTGTTTTGGTTTGACTCTCGAAAACAGGCTCTTGCACACGAACACTCACTGCCGCAACAATGCTGGCACGTATGTCGGCCAAATCAAATTCTTTTTTATAAAACTCGCGTACTACCTTAGCAAATGCCTCACGAAAAGCCAATAAGTGCGTACCACCTTGAGTGGTATGTTGTCCGTTTACAAAGCTGTAATACTCTTCACCATACTGATTTTCGTGGGTAATGGCCACTTCAATATCTTCTCCTTTTAAGTGTATTATTGGATAACGGATGTTTTCTTCGTTGGTTTTCCGTTTAAGCAAATCCAATAATCCATCTTTACTGTAAAACTTCTTATCGTTATAAATAATGGTTAAGCCACTATTTAAAAACGCATAGTTCCAAAGCATGTTTTCTATGTACTCGGGTATATAATGGTAGTTTTTAAAAATGGTATCATCGGGTGTAAAATACACGGCTGTACCATTGGGCTCTAAACTTTCGGTTTGTTTATGTTCTTTAATTAACTCGCCTTTGCTAAACTCGGCTACTTTACTTTGGCCATCGCGAAATGCTTGTACTTTAAATTGGTTTGATAAGGCATTAACCGCCTTTGTTCCCACACCGTTTAATCCAACAGATTTTTGAAAAGCCTTGCTGTCGTATTTTCCACCAGTATTGATTTTACTTACCACATCAACCAACTTACCCAAAGGTATGCCCCTGCCGTAATCACGAACAAACACTTTACCATCTTCAGAAACTTTAATGTCTACCGTTTTACCGTGACCCATGGTATGTTCATCGATACAGTTATCGAGCACCTCTTTTAATAAAATGTAAATACCATCATCAGGCGATGATCCATCACCTAATTTACCAATGTACATACCCGGACGAAGGCGAATGTGTTCGCGCCAATCGAGCGAGCGTATACTGCTCTCATCATAAATTACTTTTTCTTTTTCTGCCATAACACTGCGCACTTTATCAAGGTTGTGAAATTACAGCAAACACTTGCGCAATAATCCACACTTTATTAAAAGTTGTGAGCAATTTATATACACCTGTAAATCAGTGCACTTAGTAACCTATTGTATGTTTTTTTAGATGTTTTTTGTATTTGACTATTGTTTAACTTGTTATATACAATATACATGCGCAGGTAAGGCCATAAGTTTAAAATATTATAGGTGCACCCAAACATTAACCAATTGATTAATAAAGCCATAAAAACCAATGACCATATTATGACAAGCGCTGTAAACTATTTGGAAGGTTATTTACGTAAGTGTATTGGTAATTTAATTATTGCGCACCTAACAAACGTTTTTTTTTGAACCTTTTAATTTATACAAATATGAAAACTAAAGTATTAGCCATAAATACTATGGCATTAAGGGCAGGCGCCATATTAGCTTTATTAATGTGTGCTACTATGGGAATGTTGTAGTTATAATTGGTATTTGGTTGTTACAGTAAATGGCTTTACCTGAAAAGGTACAGCCATTTTTTTTTAGAAACATATTGAGGCTGTTAACTAAAAAAGTACTTG
>CALPIR020000158.1 GCA_943323675.2 Chitinophaga pinensis
CTTTTACCATTTGTTCTTTTTTCGTTTTCAACTTATTTGTTATCCAAGTTGTATCCTTCCCAATCAAGTATGCTGCAAGTTCATGTGGTTTTTCAATCCGGATACATCCGTGACTGAAGGTACGAACTGATTTTTCGAATAAAAGCTTTTGAGGAGTATCGTGTAGGTATATGCTGTATGCATTCGGAAAAACAAATTTGATTTGGCCTAATGCATTCCAAGGTCCAGGTGTTTGCTTTATACGATATGGGAAGTTGGAACTAGTTACTTTTCCCCAACTGATTGAATTTGGACTTATCCTTTGTCCTGATTGGTTGTAAATTTTTAAGTGGTTTTCCCCTAGATATTTATGGTCATTTTTAATTTTAGGTAACATTTCCTTTGTAGCAATACTATAGGGCACATCCCAAGATGGATTAAATACAATATATGTCATTTTGGAACTGATTATTGGTGTGGGTTGATTCAACATTCCAGTAACGATTTTCATGTTTAGTGTATCTTTGTCGCCCAATCTTACCCACAATTCAAAGCCTGCTGAATTGGCCATTATATAAGTATCTGACATACTCCTAGGCAGCCACCTCCAACGTTCCATATTAAGTGCAATCAACCTAATGTTTTTTTTATTAGTGCTATCTGGTTTTAGGTAACATTGTTTTAATTGATTTTGCAGGAGACGATATGGCTTATGGGGGCAAGCCCAAGAATCTAACATGAGTTGGATATTCGCACCTTGTGCTAGATTTTTAACAGAGTCTATTGGATTTATCTCTGTAATATGGGTTAACCATTCAGTATTAATATCTTTTGTATGAACCCTTCCAGCATAATGATGGTGAGCATAGGTGATAAATGCATCGGTCAGTAATAGCTCAATCAATGCATAATTATCCATAATCTTGTTAGTTTGTAACCCATCTTTAATGTTTGAAAGTAAAGTTGTTATTTCGGTTATGTGGTAGTCGTTTGGGTTTAATCCTTCCAAGTAAGATTGTTTTATGCGGGTAATCCAAATCCATGCTATGGGATTAAGTTTACCTTCTTTACTAATCCATAAACCCACATAGTTATTTTCATTGTAAAACTTTTGCAATACCGCCTTATTCAAAAGCGATTCGTGTGTTATAATTCCTTGGACATTAAGGCTGTCATCAGACACCGAATTAATGATTTTTTTAATTGCTGGAAAAACGGGTAGTTCATTTTCATTACTATTAAAGTCAATACCCACTATAATCAACCCTGTTAAACAAGCCAAAAGTGCCAAATGTCTTGGAGATAATCGTATTAATAATTTACCCATTTTCACACTTGCCATGATTTGTTAATTTATATTGTTAGCGTAAAAATAATGTGAACATAACTCAAGGAAATTGATGCTCCTCATTATAATTGATGATGATGATCAATCAATGCTGTTTTCTATTTGATTAAGATCAAACGTTTTAATGCGTCATGTCATTTCAAGCTAGAAATTGTTAAGTGAAATTTGTCTTACACAATTAACACTTAAATGTTATGACACTAACAATAAGAAAAAACGGAAGCTTGTTCCCATCAGTGGTGAACGACCTATTTGACAAGGAAATTTTTTTTCCTGAATTCTTCAATCCTGCAAACAACCTACTTCGTGGATTGGGTTTAGAGAGCAGTATCCCTTCAGTTAACATTATTGAAAATACCAAGGATTACAAGATAGAACTTGCCGCTCCTGGGCTTAAAAAGAGTGATTTTAAGATAGAAGTGGACAGCGGCTATCTTACTATTAGCGCTGAGCAAACGGAAGAAAAAAATGAGGAAGAGGATCACTACAAACGAAGAGAGTTTTCTTACAGCACTTTTAGTAGATCCTTTCAATTACCTGAAAATTCATTATCCGATAAAATTGATGCAAGGTACGAAGATGGTGTACTGAAATTATCGATTCCCAAAAAGGATGTTACGGTTTCAAAACCTAAAAAAGAAATAAAAGTAGTTTAACGCATTACTTAAGTAGTTTGACACTTTTCGCCCTGCTTCAATATGTAGCAGGGCTTTTTTTTAATAATCTTACAATTCAATATTTAGTGAATTGTAGGGCAACCTGATTTTAAAATCTAATTTATTAAAGTTATGAAAAAGAGCTATTTAATTAGTGTTTTCTTTTTAATATCAATGCCGTTATTCGCACAGAATGACTTATTAAATATTAAAAAAAATAAAGAAACATCGCATTCATTAGGCGCTGGTGCTGGCTTTACAACGGGTTATGGTATATCCTATCGGCAAATATTTAACCGAATTGGAATGCAGTTTAGTTTTGCTCCATATTATGACAGAACAACCTCAAGATTCAGTACAGGCATTACGTTACTTTATACATTGGGAAAAACGGAAAGTACTACCCTTTATTTATACCAAGGGAATCACTGGTATTATGTTTCGCAACCGATTACAAATACTGATCCTATTACGAATCAAGAAACTACTAAAAGGTCAACAGAAAGCTATGTCAATAATGGCATCGGTTTTGGCGTTGAATTTACAGTAGCAAAAAACATTGGTCTTAATTTTATGACTGGTTATGCTTTTTACGACAATTTTAATATGTTAAATGTAACTGGTGAAATAGCTGTGTATTTTAAGTATTAATCGAAACTGCCTAATAAGCAGTTAGCCAAACCATTCAATATAAATAGTGATTAATTTTTAAAGCATGACTATTCGTATACCATTTCACTATAATTTCCATATGCTTATTCATGATTGAAGCCGAAAAAATGACACATACAATAATTCTAATCTGTTTGTAATTAAATTGGATGGAATACACAAATATATGTTCGTTTTTCAGTTCAATATTTTTACTAAAAGAATTGTATTAAATAATAGGAAAAAACAAAGGGAGCAGAGCCAATTAAAGAGTCGAATCGATCAAGCATTCCGCCATGCCCTGGCAATATATTGCCAGAGTCTTTTATCTCTAAGCTTCTTTTTAATAGTGATTTGGTAAGGTCTCCTAATATTCCTGTAATTACTATTATTAGGGTTAGTGTTATCCAATTATTATGGAGGATGCCAATTTTAAAGTAGGATAGTGTGAATGCAACGATTAGTGTAATTAGCGCACCGCCTATAGTGCCTTCCCATGTTTTTCCTGGAGAGATTCGCAAAAATAGTTTATGTTTTCCTATTGCCTTTCCAACAATATATGCACCTGTATCGCTTGCCCAAATCATAAAAAAATAGCTAAGTATGTTAAGCGGTTGGTAAGCTTGTGTAGGATTAGGAAGAAATGCAATAAAAGTGAAACACAACAAGGGTAAAGTGATGCAGATTATACCCATAAATGTAATGGCTAAATTAATAAATGGGTTCGGAGCTTTTCTGAATAATTCAATATAAAAAAAACTAGCTACTGTAGGTATTAATATAATTATTATTTGCCAATTTACTGATTGAAGAAATACCAAAAAAGAACTCAACCAGATAACCACAGATAAAAAAATGCCAAGTGTTAAACGGGGTTGGATATTGCTATCATAAAACAAACGATAAAATTCATTTAGGCTAAGTAGTAGAATCGTAAACATGAGTAGTAGGAAAAAATAGGCACCAGATAATACAGCACCTGTAATTATAAAGACAAGGAAAAATCCTGTTATGCTTCGTAATAAGGTGTTATCACCATTTTTTATTTTTACAACTGCCATATTTTATTCTATGAAAAATAAATTGTCTTTTAATCTTATTTTAGGTTCTGGCTTTTCTACCCCGTAACCAATAATTATAGCTATAATTACTTGTTCAGTTTCTGCAATACCTAATTTTTTATAGCTTTTAGTTTTTTCAACATATTTAGCAAACCCTATTGGGCAGCTTGCTAATCCTAATGATTGCGCAGCAAGCATGATATTTTGAGAACACATGCCAATGTCTAAATCAGCCCATTCATTGGTTTTTGGTGAAGAAATAAAGATAACAGCAGGTGCACCATGAAAGACGGCATCCTCTAGTTTTAGGAAATCAAGTCTATGTGATAGATAGAAAAAACTTGCAGCTAATTTCATTAATTTTCGAATTTTCATTTTAGAAATTTCGCTTGCAGCTGCTCTTGAAATTTCTTTTGATAACCGCTTGATGAGTTCTTTGTTAGTGAGGACATAAAATTTCCAAGGCTGCATGTTTATAGCCGAAGGTGCCATTCTTCCAGCCTCTATTACTTCATTAATAAGTGCTTTTTCAATAGGTCGTTCGTCATATTTTCTTACTGCCCTTCTTTCGTATATTGTTTTAATTGTTTCGTTCATATTTATATTTTGTATGGTTTATTAATAGTGATTAGTTGTTTTTTTTACAGAAAAACTGATTTTGAAATCAATGGTTTTATTAATCCTAACTAATAAATTGGTTTGTCAAAAAGCTGTTCTTAAAATCCTTTTTGTTATAAGAATAATTGCATTCGGTTATAAACGCCTTGGTATAAATGTTTGGATACTTAAGCTTTATTAATTGCCTTTTTTTGATTTTGGGATCTGTTTTTATGAAATATTTCTGAATCTGTTGTCAATCAAATTTCTAGTATTTTATTTTATAGCTAATTGATTCTGTTGGTATTATTCATTGATTTTAATCAATTATAAACAGTCATTTCTAATGTTAATACTTCTTTTGATTAACATCATTCATTCTTATGATGGCTGTCAAATATTTGCTGATTTGTTTGGACTTATTTCGCTCTTGTAATTTATATTTTTTAACCTTTAAATTTTAAAGACATGAAAACAGATTTTGAAATTCAAAAAGATGTGATGGATGAACTCAGGTGGGAGCCTAGCTTGTATGCAACAGAAATTGGAGTTGCTGTAAAAAATGGCATTGTTACACTTTCTGGTACTGTAGACTCTTATTCCAAAAAGGCTTCGGCCGAACGAGCTGCAACAAAAGTATCTGGTGTAAAAGCTGTAGCAGAAGACATTGAGGTGAAGCCCTTCAGTTCACTGAAAAAAAATGACACCGAGATTGCTCAAGCTGTTACAAATGCATTAAGGTGGAACAGTTCGGTAAATGAAGAAAAGGTGAAGGTAAAAGTGGATGACGGATGGGTTACTCTTGAAGGTGAGGCTGATTGGGAATTCCAACGAAAGTCAGCTAAAAGTTGTATCGAGAATTTAACTGGAGTTCGCGGTATTTCAAATCTAATTAAGCTTACACCTAAAGTAAGTATGAATGAGGTGAAGGATAAAATCAATAAAACTTTCCATAGACATGCGGATTTAGACGCAAGCCATGTTAATGTTATAACAACAGGAACAAAAGTAATACTTACTGGCAAGGTGCGTTCGCTGGTTGAGAAGAATGATGCTGAAGAAGCCGCGTGGGGTGCACCAGGTGTTACACAAGTAGAAAATAACCTTGAAGTTAACTATGTAGAGGCTTTAGTAAATTATTAAATCTCTAATTACAAAATTGAAAAGGCGGATGAAATTAATCATCCGCCTTTTTTGTATAATATTTTTTTAGTTTCTTA
>CALPIR020000159.1 GCA_943323675.2 Chitinophaga pinensis
AAGTGTTACCCGATATAGTATGAAAAAACTTGCACTAGGAATATTTTCAGCATTTGTCTTACTCAGTACATCTTGCATTAAAGAAATTGAAGATACATTTAATGATTTATCATCTATAAAAGGAATAACTACAAATCCAACAATTGCAGCTCCGTTAATTAATGCTACTGCTACGCTTAAGGATTTAATCGATGACTTCACGGGAGACTTAGATATATCGACAGATGCTGATGGGAAAATCATCTTGAAATTCAATTCTGTTGACAGCGTTCCAGAGAAACAGCATGTTCTACTGCCCGGTATTAACTTCAGTTTTAATATCATCATGCCTCCAACAGAAGTTCCGACCTTTGAGGCTACTGGGAAATATAATCAAATTATAGCAAACGATGTTGCAATTGCAATAAGCGGCAATAAAAGATTAGAGCGTGTAGTGGTTAATAAGGGCTCATTAAGTTTAAATGTAGGCTCAAGTTTCAAACATAATACCGTTGTTAAAATTTCGTATCCTGGTATTACAAAAAATGGTAAAGCATATTCGGATAGCTTTGTATTTGTTTATAATGGATCAACGCCTCCAAACATTCTTAGAAATGTAGATTTAGAAGGTTACGAAATAGATCTAACTAAAAACGGCAGTACTTACAATGTTTTTTCATACGAACTAGGTGTTGATATTACAAGAAATCCAGCCAATAATGTTGGGCTAACGGATAAAGTAAGTTTCACTCAAGACTTAATAGTAAATGAATATAAGCGAATAGAAGGTTATTTCGGGAAATTTGATATAGCGGAAATAAAACAAACCAAGGAAATAGAATTGTTTGATAAAAAACTAGAGGGAAATGTTTTTGTAAAGAATCCAACTATCAATATCAAACTAACCAATTCTTTCGGATTACCCATTACAGCGAGAATAACAGAACTTTATGTTATATCAGGTGCTGGTGTGCAAACACCAATTCTGGTGAACATGTTTCAAGATACTTTTAATTTAGATTATACAACAAACATTGGTCAAACCAGAATTACAGAGTATGTTATTGACAAAACCAATTCGAACATCTTTGATGTTATCAATACTGCACCCCAATATATTGTTTATAAAGTACTTTTTACTGCCAACTCAGATGATGTGCCTAGAGCAAATGTGATATCAGATTATACAACAGTTAAACAAGAAACTTATTTAGAATTACCTGTTGATATAAAAATTTTAAACTATGCGTTAGAAACAGAGGGTGATTTTGAACTTGGAAAATCCTTGTCTGATTTAGACTCAAACGGTGTATACGTGCATTGGGCCGAAATTGTATCAGACCTAATGAATGAACTCCCATTAAATGCACAAATACAAATTTATATTGACGATAGCATTACGAATACGATTATTGATAGTGTATATAACCCGGCATACATCATTCCAGCTGCCGCAGTTAATTCGTTGGGTGAAGTTATTCAGCCAACAAAAGCTAAGGTAAGTAATATGATTACACGAGAACACTACGAAAAGCTGATGAAAGGAAATAGGTATCGACTTCAAATTCGATTAAAAACACCAGAAACCAGTCCTGGAGTTTTCCCGTTTTTTAGTTTTTATGACTTCCAAAAAATACACGTTAAACTTGGCGTTAGAACCAATATCACCTATCGAAAATAAGGCCTCCTAACCCAATATTTTATGAAAAAAACTATAAAATTATTTGCCTTTTTTTTATTGCCATTTTGCCTGCATGCGCAAATAGAAACTACGCTACCAGCATTATCAGCAACACATCAGGCCACATATATAAATCCTGCTATTTTACCAGCATTTTCAACTTCAATTGGCACACCATTAATGTCGGGATTTGGATTAAGCATTGGACTAAACGGATTGAATGCACGAACAGTCATCAGTAGTTTAGATGCTGATAGTTTTTTAAATATCCCCAAATTATATAACAATTTAAAAGGAGATAAAATTGAAATTGATGTTGCTGTGAATTACGAAATTTTCCATGTGCGCTTTAAATGCAAAAATTGGTATTACGGCATCAACCTCAACACACGTAACATTACCAACGTAAGGCTATCAAACGAATTGATTGGACTGGTAGCTAATGGTAACGATTCGTATGCGGGAAGCACTTGGGATGCATCATCAACAGCTATAACCAACATTGCATTTAATGAGCTTGGTTTTAGCATGGCACGCAACTTCTACCGATTTAATGTTGGTGGCAGAGCAAAATTATACCAAGGAATTGGTGTAACACAAACTAAAGATTTTACCTTAAAATTGAATCAACCCAAAACACCAACAGAAGAAATATCTGTTATTGCAGGAGGTGTTATTAATACCGCAAGTATTGGTGTACTAACAGATAGTGTTAATGGAAGAGCAAGCACAAGTGATGAAAAAGCAATAGATGCTAAAAACTTTTATTCCATGGGCAATCTTGGTGCAGGTATCGACCTTGGTTTAACTTATGACGTAAACAACCGATTAACTTTAGGTGCATCCATAATTGATTTTGGATTTATTAATTGGACCAATAATGTAAATAATTATAGTATTAATAATGCGGATGTAAGATCGAATGGATTGAATAAGGAGCAAATAGATAGTGGTAAAAAGCTTAATGATTATTTAGACAGTTTATTTAATTTACTTAAGCCCAAGGTTAGTGAGAATAGTTTTACCACATTTATGCCTTGGCGTTTTTATATAACTGCCAATTACAAGTTTAATAGGCGCAATACAATTGGGGCTGTAATTCAAGGTCGTTATTTACTTGGTTCCATATTACCAGCCTACACTTTTAGTTACGCGCGCAAAATTGGTGATGGATTTCACCTTACGGCCAACTATAGTATTATTGGCAATAGTTATACTAACATTGGATTAGGCTGGTCGCTAAAAATGGGATCTGTGCAATGGTATCTAATACAAGATAACATACTCGCCTATTTTAAACCCGACCAATTCCAATTTATGAGCTTGCGTCTAGGCTTGAATTTGGTATTTGGAGAAATTAGACGGCCTCTAAAAGTTTATTAAAAAATACAACAGGCGTTTATATTTGCGCTTTGTTTTATTAAGTTACTCAAGAATATTTAAAGATGAAAAAGATATTAGTTGCAAACCGTGGCGAAATAGCATTACGCGTTATGCGAACTGCCAAAGAACTAGGAATTAAAACGGTTGCGGTATATAGTGAAGCAGATAGAAATGCGCTTCATGTAAGATATGCAGATGAAGCCATTTGTATTGGTCCAGCGGCTTCTGCTCAATCATACTTAAAAATGGATACCATACTTGAAGTATGTAAAAGTTTAAGCGTTGATGCAATACACCCTGGTTACGGTTTTTTAAGTGAGAACGCGGTTTTTGCCGATATGGTAGCTGCTGCCGGAATCACTTTCATTGGTCCAACTGGTGATGCCATGAGAACCATGGGAAGCAAAATTGGAGCTAAGCAAGCTGTATCTAAGTTTAATGTCCCCATGGTGCCTGGTACACAAGAAGCATTAAGAGATATTGAGGAAGGTAAACGAATTGCAGCTTCTATTGGGTATCCCGTTTTAATTAAGGCCTCTGCAGGAGGTGGCGGTAAGGGAATGCGTGTTGTTGAAAAAGACGAAGAGTTTGAAGAACAAATAAAAATGGCGCAAGGCGAAGCAAAATCTGCCTTTGGTGATGATGCCGTTTTTATTGAAAAATATGTTGGCTCTCCCCGCCACATAGAAATACAAATATTAGGTGACAACCACGGTAATATTGTTTATCTTTTTGAGAGAGAGTGCAGCATACAACGTAGACATCAAAAATTAATTGAAGAGGCACCATCAAGTTGCTTAACACCAGAAATAAGAAAAGCAATGGGAGAAGCAGCAGTTAATGTTGCTAAAGCATGCAATTATACAGGTGCAGGAACTGTAGAATTTTTGGTTGATGAACAATTAAACTTCTACTTTTTGGAAATGAATACACGCCTACAAGTAGAACATCCAGTAACCGAACAAATAGTAGGTTTAGACTTAGTTAAAGAACAAATACGTGTTGCTAAGGGAGAAAAACTTGGGTACACACAAGATGATTTGAGCATACATGGCCATGCTATTGAATTGCGTGTTTGCGCTGAAGATCCAATGAATAATTTTTTACCAGATATTGGCAAGCTAAATACCTACAAAACACCACAAGGTTATGGTATTAGGGTTGATGATAGTTTTGAAGAAGGAATGGAAATTCCTATTCATTACGACCCAATGATAGCTAAATTAATTACTTTCGGTAAAACCCGTGAAGAAGCCATCAGCAGAATGATTCGCGCAATAGACGATTATCATATTACTGGAATAGAAACCACACTGCAATTTGGTAAATATGTGATGCAACACCCAGCATTTATCAGTGGTAATTTTGATACCAAATTTATTGATAAACATTTCAATCCAGAAAAACTAAAACCAACATTTGATCACGCAGATGTTGCAGCATTAGCTGCAAGTGTTTTATTTAGTAGCGGGAATAAAAAACCGACAAATAGTAATAATAAAGGCATAGATGAGCCTACTAATATAAATTGGGTAAAAAACAGAAAGGCCTATTAATATGACCGCTAGATTTAAACTATCAAACCTGATCCTTTTATTTGTTTTTTGGGGCTTATCTGAAAATGCTTTTAGTCAACAAGTAAATCATTACGAAGAAGTAAAAAGCAATGTGAATTTTCCTAAAGGATTTGATGAAACAAAATCAAAAGAGATTGTTGCAGCAGTTGCAATAGAAAAGTTAAACCTGATTAAAAATGGTAGAATTATTACTGATAAAAATTGGGAATCATACTTAACCGCAATAGTCAGTAAATTATTGCAAAACGAACCTTCCCTACTTAAGAAAATTAAAGTATGGTGTGTAAAAGATTTGTCGGCCAATGCGCTTTCTTTTATTGATGGAAGTATATACCTCAATCAGGGATTAGTTATCCATCTAAAAACAGAATCAGAACTTGCGTTTATTATAGCACATGAAATTGCGCATGTTATGAAGCAACATGCATTAAAAGAAATTGAGCTACAAAACAAAATTGCAAAAGCAGAAATAAATACAGACAATTACGTAGGTCGAAATTACCGTAATCTCATTCATTCAAAAGAAAACGAATACGAGGCAGATGGTGTGGCACTAAAACTGGTTATTCAGGCTGGTTATAATCCTAATATAGCCATTAATGCCCTTAACCTGCTAAATACCGACTCAAGTTTATTTTCAAGAATAAACATTGCCCAAATACTAAGTAATGAGATTGATAATTCACTGGCAAAATTAGACAGTAGTGAATGGGCCAAAAGTAAAATACGTGATGAAAAGAAAAACTTAAAAATTGAAGTTAGTAATACGGACCAATTCTCCACTCATCCTGACATCACAAAGAGAATTATTTCACTTCGTGAGCAATTGACAATTTATGACCAGCCTGAGAATAGTCAACTGTTTCAGATAAAAGATAG
>CALPIR020000160.1 GCA_943323675.2 Chitinophaga pinensis
CCACAATTATCTCCAAATACTACCATGCCACAAGCTGCAAAAATAATGTATGATATTGACAGCATTACAAACAACAGTAAATACAGATGGGTATTAGCTGAGGAATTTGTAACTCGTAAGTTTGGCGATTTTTATACTGGTTCAAATGAAGTTTTGTTAAATAAGCAAATTAACTTGTTAAACACATATGGCTTTGCAAACGGAACAGGAAACGCATCAATTAAAATAAATCAACCCGGAACATTTAATATACAAGTTTATGATGTAAATGGTCATTTAATCTTATCTAGAAATAACATCAATCAACTTGATTTAAACCCTACAGATTTTGGCGTTGGCATGTATCTTTTACACTTAAATTCCAATGGCGAAAGAGCCTATATGAAAGTTCTTAGACACAACTAAATCTATTGGAATTTGATGGCTTTTACTGGTGTTATTTTACTTACAAATTGTGCAGGTAAAAGCATAATTAAAAGACATAACACAAATGCACCAATATTTATCCATAATACATCCAATGCATCTAAAAATATAGGAACTTGATTTAAAAAATAAGCTTCTTCATCCAACTTAATCCAACCTAAATAATATTGGGTAATACAAATTAACAAGCCAAGGGTATTACCTATTATCAATCCCTTACCTATTAATCTTGCTGCCATTATTACAAATATGCGTTGCACTTGTTTATTATTAGCTCCCATAGCCTTAAGCATCCCAATCATGTTACTTCTTTCTACAATTAGAATTAGTAAGGCCGTACTCATATTGATACAAGCAACAACAACCATTAATACAATAATAACCAATACATTTAAGTCTAGTAAACCCAACCAATCAAACAACTGCGGATAAACATCCACTATTGTTTTTACTTGCAAGTGTATGGGCATTAATGGTAATAAATCTGATGCGGTAAGAATTAAATCATCATACTTTTTAAGCTTAACTTCATAACCTGTTATCTGTTTTTCGTCCCACTTATTAAGTCGTTGAATGTGCCGTAAGTCAATAATTCCATAAAGTGCATCCAAATCAGAAAATCCCGTACTATAAATTCCACTTATGGTAAACTTTCTAGCTCTCGGCATGGAGCCGTCTTCTTGCACAAAATAAATAACCAAGCCCTCCCCTAGTTTTAATTGTAATTTCTGAGCAGTACTCATTGATATTACAATTTTGTTTGAAGCAGATGAATCATTAGGAACAAAAATCTCACCATCTGATAAGCAAGATTGTATAAAACCCCAATTAAAAGATTCGTCAATCCCTTTAAGAACGATACCTTCGAACTCAGTACTTGTTTTTATTATTCCTGCCTTTGTTGCATATGGCTGTATAAACTCAATGCGGTTATCCGAGTTGAGCGTTTGCTCAATTTTGGCATCACGGTAAATCGGATTAGTTTCGAACGAATTGTTAAAATCTAATCTACTAATTTGAATATGGTTACTGAATCCGGTAATTTTGTTTGTTATTTGCAACTTGTAGCCTTGAACAACGGCTATAGAGATAAGCATCACCGCTACACTAATGGCTACGGCAGCTATGGCAATGTTCACTATCAAACCACTGCGTCCGCTGCTTTTATTGCTCATTAAGCGTTTGGCGATGAAAAAAGGAAAGTTCAATTTGTAATAATATTAAATGATAAGGTTCGAATATAAGAAGATTGGTTTATTAACAGCAGCATTATTCATTTTTAGCTACTATTCGCTTACGGCACAAATCATTACAGGTGCCCAACAAATTGATAATTATTTACCATCAATAAAAGGTAAAAGAGTTGGGTTGGTGGTTAACCAAACATCGGTTATTAACCAAACACATTTGGTTGATACCCTACAAAAACTAGACGTAAACATTGTAACCATATTTGCCCCCGAACATGGATTTAGAGGTAACCATAGCGCGGGTGCTAAAATAAAATCGGGGATTGATGAGAAAACAGGACTTCCGATTGTTTCGCTTTATGGCAAAAACTATAAACCAAGTCCTGAAATGATGAAAAAATTGGATGTGGTAATTTTTGACATACAAGATGTAGGTGCTAGATTTTATACATATATATCAACTTTACACTATGTAATGGAAGCTTGTGCCGAAAACAAAAAATTACTTATTGTCCTTGATCGGCCTAATCCCAATGGCTTTTATGTAGATGGCCCCGTATTAGACATGAAGTTTAAATCATTTGTGGGCATGCATCCTGTGCCTGTGGTACATGGCATGACTGTAGGCGAATATGCAAACATGATTAATAGCGAAAAATGGTTGAAGGACAGTGTAAAATGTAAACTAGAAGTAGTTAAAATGAAAGGCTGGAACCATGGAATGAAATATAATCTTCCGATTAAACCTTCACCCAATTTACCAACGCCAGAAAGTATCGCTTTATACCCTTCATTATGTTTTTTTGAGGGGATTAATTACAGCTTAGGCCGCGGTACAGACAAACCATTTGAATGCATTGGAAAACCGGGAAACACCCATGGTAATTATCTTTTTACGCCACGTAATATTAAAGGGGTTGCTGATAATCCACCGTTTATGAATAAAGAATGTAGGGGGTATTTACTAACCGATTATGCAAAAAATGTACTTCCATTAAATCCTAGCCTAAACATTAATTGGATGATAGAAATGTACCAGAAAGATACCATGCAGGATAAATTTTTCAATAGTTTTTTTAATAAATTAGCAGGTAATAATGCGTTAATGCAACAATTAAAAAACGGAACAAGCGAATTGGAAATTAGAAAAAGTTGGGAGCCTGAATTAACTAAATTTAAACGCATACGTAAAAAATACATGCTGTATACTGATTTTGACGGCATAGTAACACGACCATAATAATGAGCCCAATTATTGCATTAATAAAAAAAGACATTACCATTGAATGGAGACAAAGATACGCCATCAATGGCATTTTGCTTCACGCCATATCAAGTACTATGGTTGTTTTTTTGAGTGTAAAAATGCTTAATGCGCCAACATGGAATGCTATTTATTGGATTGTATTGTTGTTTTCATCGGTGAGTGCTGTGGCTAAAAGTTTTGTTGCCGAAAGTAGCGGCAGACAATTATATTATTATGGCATCGTATCAGCACAACACCTCATTATTTCAAAACTAATTTACAACGCAATTTTAACTGTGCTGCTTGCTTTATTGTGCTTAGGTACATACAGCCTATTCCTTGGATTTCCTGTAGGCAATGCATTTTATTTTATTTTCACCATTGCATTAGGAGGTATTGGCTTTTCATCTACCTTCACCTTAATATCTTCAATAGCAGCCAAATCTGGTAATGGTAATTTACTAATGCCAGTTTTAAGTTTTCCTGTTATCATTCCACTTTTATTGGTTGCCATTAAAGCAGCTAAAAAAGCCGTTGATGATTTGGATCCATCTTTAATGACAAAAGACCTATTGGTGTTGTTGGCCATAAATGCCTTAATTGTAACACTTGCCTATTTGTTATTTCCATTTTTGTGGCGAGATTAATAAAATCTAACTTTTCATGAGCAATCCATTACGCATTATATTTTTAGGAACACCCGATTTTGCTGTAACACCACTAAAAGCGTTGGTTGATTCAGGTTTTCATATTGTGGCTGTTGTAACAGCTCCCGATAAGCCAGCAGGAAGAGGCATGCAATTGCAAGAACCACCTGTTAAAAAGTTTGCAGTAGCACATCATATTCCTGTTTTACAACCTGCAAAACTAAAAGCCCCCGAATTTATTAATGAATTAAAAAGCTACCAAGCCGATTTACAAGTGGTGATTGCATTTAGAATGTTACCTGAAATAGTTTGGAATATGCCACGATTAGGCACCATTAACCTACACGCGTCTTTGTTACCAGATTACCGAGGAGCAGCGCCAATTAATTGGGCCATCATAAATGGAGAAACCAAAACAGGCGTGAGTACTTTTTTGCTTAAACATGAAATTGATACGGGTGATCTTATACATCAACAAGAAGTAGCTATTACACCAGAAATGACGGTGGGTGAACTTCATGATGTGTTGATGGAAGTTGGTGCTGATTTAATTGTGAAAACTGTAGCAGCGGTAGAAAGTGGAAATTATGCTCCAACACCACAGAAAGAACCTAAAGACAAGCTTGCACCTAAAATATTTACAGAACACTGCTTAATTAATTGGGCCCAAAAAGGGACCCAAGTTATAAACCATGTTCGTGGATTAAGTCCATACCCAGGGGCATTTACGAAAGTTAATGAGCAAATCTTGAAAATATACCATTGCACATTTGAATCATCACAGCATACAGAAAAATCAGGTACAATGGAATCTAACTCAGGTAAAAATCCGTATATAAGGTTTGCCGTGGATGATGGTTGGATATACGCCACTGATGTTCAACTACAAGGAAAAAAAAGAATGAAAGTGGAGGACTTGTTAAGAGGCTGGAGAAACTGACGTTATTAACGGCAGTTTATTACCATCAATTAGCAGTTTTAAAAATATTTTACAGTTTTACGTTTTTTTTTCCGAAATTCGCCTCATATTATTTAAGTCACTCAGTGAGTAAAATTTTTAAACTATTGTCCATCCTGTTTGTGTTCATGTCTATTGCATCAATTGTAATGGCTCAACCAAGTGCACCTACATCGCCCTCTTCAGCTACCCTTTTTGAAGAGATAGATGATGTACCTATTAATGGGGCTATAGCTTTATTAACCTCTGCAGGCATTGGCTTAGGCATTAAAAAACTATACGGTCGCAAAAAATAAACGACAAAGCCTAATATGAAATTGATGGGGCTAAATAGAAAACTAGTTAAATTCTTACTCCAATCATTTTTGTTATACGGAGTTTGGCTACTTATTTACGAACTTATATTAAAATCTAATGGTCAACCCGACCATATCATTACCGAAAATATATCTTATTTTATCTGTCTTGGATTAGATCACCTTGGATTTAATCCCCACTTCAGTATTGCAGAGAAACTTGGAGAAACATTTATTTTTCTAAATACAAGTACATTCCCACTTATAAGGGTAGGCGCATCTTGTAATGGATTAGAACTTCTTATTTTGTTTAGTATTTTTATCATTTGTTATCCGAGCAACTTCAAGTCTAAATTATGGTTTATACCAATAGGCTGTACATTAATACATGCTGTAAACATAATGCGTAATTTCATACTAACACTGATGGCAGAGGCTAAATCTCCATACTTCGAGCTTTTCCATAGGTACATCTTTATTTTTTTAGTATACGGCATCATTTTTATGCTTTGGATGTGGTGGGCCGCTAAACAATCTAAACTTCAAGCTACCCATGAAAACTAATAAATGGTTTGCAGCTGGTATTTTTTTGTTGATTTTGTTGCTAAGCTTTTTTAAAGATGAAATATCTCCCGACTATCGAAATACACCAGAGGCCTTTTTTTTATCGCCTGAAGAACTAACAACAACTAGA
>CALPIR020000161.1 GCA_943323675.2 Chitinophaga pinensis
AATAATGGTCATACTACTTTCTAAGTTTTTATCCCAAACGGAAGTGGAATAATTTAAAGCACCCCTGCCACCGTTTATAAATTTAAACGTAACAAATCCTGAGTCCTCAAAATCTGTTAAATGTTCATGGTTAAAGTCAGCAAAATTTGCTTTAATATCAGTAATATCACCAAATACCCAATACATTAAATCTATGAAATGGCTAAACTGTGTGAATAATGTACCACCATCTAAATCATTCTTCCCATGCCATCCTTCTTTTTTATAGTATCGTTCGTCACGGTTCCAATAACAGTTAACCTGAACCATAAACGTTTTACCTAATAACCCTGATGTCACTATTTCTTTTAACCACTCACTTGGAGGTGAGTACCTGTTTTGCATCACACAAAATACATGTTTAGAATGGTGCAGGGCTTTATAAATAACTTCTTCGCAAGCATGCTTAGTAAGTCCCATAGGTTTCTCAATCACCACATGCATACCTGCAGTTAAACAATGTTTTGCCTGGTCAGCATGTAAACCATTAGGTGTAGCAATATTTACTACATCAGCTTTTAATCCTGATTCTAAAAAACTTTCTAAACTATCAAAAAAAGGAACACCTGGATATAGGGTGTTTAATTCGGTTTGTTTGTTGGTGTCTGTATCTATTAATGCAATAAGTTGGGCTTCTGGGTTTCGCTTTACCATTTCCGCATGGCGTTTACCAATATGACCGCAACCAGCTACTACAAATTTTATTGGGGATGTACTCATTTTTCTGTTTATATTAAATCTTTGGTCATAATGAATGATGTTTCATTTTCATCACTAATTAAATAACCATTTTTAGTATACGATTTTATAGCTTTTTCATTTTGTTTGCGTACAGACAAGGATAATCTTTTTGCACTCATTTCAATCGCTTTTCGCTCAAATTCTTGCTGCAATAAAGTGCCTAATCCTTTTTGTTGCAAATTAGGTATCACGCCAATAACTACTATTCCTGCAGTTAGTGGTTCATTTTTGGGTTTAGGGCTGGCAACAGCCATTGGCTGCTCTTTGAGCAAACCAACTTTTCGCATTATGTTTTTTAAAATAAATTGATACTTTTTGCGCACTGCAGGATGTAATAACAACCAAGGTTTACGTGCAAATGATCCTGCTGCTTGGTTAAATCCAAACTGGGTCATTCCACTTCCAGAACCATAAGCATCTGTTCCATCCATTATAAAACCACCACAGTATCCTTGAACTAAATTATTTTCTTCTACATAAAATAAAAATTTGTTAGTTGCACTTAAGTACCATTTCAGCATAGAAGCAACCACTTTCTCACCAAGCAGTGATGTAACAGATTTTGGGAATGCTGCTATATGGCATTTTGCTATTTTATGTAAGTCGTCTGTTGCTGCGTATTTTATCATAACTGTGTTATTCTAGTCCAAAATTGTGCTGCTAGTTTTCTTCGATCAAAATTTGTAGCAACATATTTGTGGCCATTCTCCCCAAGCTTTTTACATAGTTCAGGGCTTTGATAAAGTTGTATAATTTTATCAACTAATGCATTTGCGTTTTCTGGTTCAAAGTGTAAAGCGCATTTTCCTTCTTCAACAAATAATTCTTTGGCTTCACCATCAACCCCAAGCAATACCGGCTTACTGAAGTATAGTGGTTCAAATATTTTAGAAGGAATGGCACCCAAGAACAAATTGTTTTTCCTTAATGGTGTAACATAGCAATTACACGCATCAATTACATCAGTCATCTCATTTCTTGGTACACTATTGATAAATATAATGTTAGTTAATTTTTTTTCTTTAGCAAAGTTTAACAACTCATCTTTCACTGGTCCATCACCCACCATCATAAAAACAATATTCTCTTCGAATTTAATTTGATTTGCCGCTTCTATTATTATTTCTAATCCTTGTGCATGACCAATAATACCAGCATATGCAATTACAAATACATTCTCCGGAATGTGATGTTTAAGTCTAAATGCTTTACCATTTCCAACTGTATTAAATTGTTTAGTATCTATTCCATTTCTTATTAAGTGTGATGGAATATTAGGAAAGCGTTGGTTGATGTTAGAAATAATACCTTGGGTTTGTCCACTAACCAGATTCGATTTTTTATAAATAAGTGATTCTAATTTATACGATAAACCTAATAATAATTTATTATTAATGATGTTAAGCTTTTCTGCACTCTCTGGCCATAAGTCGCTTACATTGAATATAAGTTTGCTATTATTAAAAAACTTTAATAATAAGGCGGTTATTCCAAGAAATAGGGGAGGTGACTCGCATATGATGATATCATGTTTTTTTATTTTGACTAAACCTAGGTAAAGTGCTGAAAACACAAATGAAAAATAATTTAGTAACCGAGGAATAACACCTTTGCTTTTACTTACATATATCCAACCACGATAAATGGTTAAAGGCCCATCTTGCTCTTTAACATACCACTTACCTTTGTATCCCTCATACACTTCTGTTCTGGGGTAATTAGGCATTGCCGTAAGTATATTTACTTCAGCTCCAAATTCAGATAAATAGTTAGCTAAAGAGTGCAGTCTATTTTGTGGTGCACCTGTTTCAGGTGGAAAATATTGTGTTAGAAATAAAACCTTCAAGCTATTTACTTTGATGAATATTCATTTTCTAATAATGCGATACAAATATTATGGCTCGCATTTCCATTTCCGTATAAGTTTATTTTTTCAGGGAATGAGGCTGATAAAGCTTTTTTTGCCAACTGAATTATTTTTTCAGTATTTGTGCCTGCAATTGAGTTGTATCCTTTTTCAATTAACTCCACCCATTCTGTTTGTTCTCTTGTTGTTACGCAAAACTTTCCAAAAAAGTAGGCCTCTTTTTGGAGTCCACCACTATCTGTAATAACCAAAGAACAGTTTTTAAGCAACACAATCATGTCGAAATAACCCAATGGTTCAACTATTGTAAAATTAGTTTTTAGTTGGTGTTGCTTTATCAGTTTCTTGGTTCTTGGATGTATAGGTACAACCACCGGATTATTCTCGTGAAGTAAATTTAGTGCATCTATTATCCCTTTTAAATTAATTGGATTATCGGTGTTTTCTGCTCTATGAATTGTTGAAAGAATAAAAGGTTTTCCAATTAAACTGAGTTGTTTTAAAATTGTTGATTTTTCTGAAGCCTTTTCTCCATAGAATAATGCTGCGTCTTCCATTACATCTCCTGTTTTAATTATTTTACAAGGGATGTTTTTATATCCTTCATTTTCCAAATTATTAACTGCTGCATCTGTTGGGCAAAACAACCAATCGCTTATCCGATCTGTTAAAATTCGATTAATTTCTTCAGGCATATTTAAATTAAAACTTCTCAGTCCTGCTTCAACATGCGCTACTTTGATGTGTAGTTTTTTTGCTGCTAAAGCTCCAGCAATTGTACTATTCGTATCACCAAATACAACTACTAAATCGGGCTTTTCTTGAAGCATTACAACTTCTAGTTTTTCCAACATTTGACCTGTCATTGCACCGTGTGAAAGGCCATTGATGTTTAGGTTGTAATGTGGCTTAGGTATTTCCATTTCTTCAAAAAAGATATCGCTCATGTTGGCATCAAAATGTTGTCCTGTATGAACAATAACTTCTTGGAATTGAACGTGTTTTTTTATCTCTCTGGATAGTGCTGCTGCTTTTACAAATTGTGGTCGAGCTCCAATTATGGTTAAGATTTTCATTATTTCTTCACATGTGATATTACTGCTTGGAACTTGCCGTTATTGTTGCGCGGAATTGACTCTACTATATTTATATCCAACTCAATTTTTCCAAGTTGAGAATTCATTCTTTGTCTAATTATATCAATCTCGTCTAATTTTAATTGGTTACATGTAACTAGCTTAATTTCGAATTGATTTAATGTGTGTTGTATTATTTGACCTTCTATGATTTTTGGGATATTAATAAATATACCATGGAATCTTACCATTTCTCTGCCATCTTGACCAATAACCGTATCCTCTATTCTTCCTATTATTTCATCAATAATTGGCATGTTTCTTTTGCATTTACAAGACTGGTTCAAACTTAATTTAGCCATATCACCAATTCGATATCTAATTAAAGGTTGATCATAGTTTAAAAATCCAGTACAAACCATTTCTCCAATTTCTCCTAAATCAGCATTAGTTCCATCTTCTTTGATTAACTCAATGTGGCCAACATCTTCACTAATGTGTAGTTTTCCATATTCACATTCGCTAATTAAACCGCATGCTTCAACTCCGCTGTAACTATCATAGGTTTTACATCCATAAACACGTTTAAATGTCTGACGCATTTCCTCAGTTAGCTTTTCGCTACTTGTAATTACTGCTTTTATTTGTGGTGCTTTAAGTTTGTTATCTTCAATAAAACGTGCTAAAAAATAATTACTCATTGCATAGCCTGTCATATAGTCTATTTTATATTTTTTCATTGCTTCTAAATAGTTAGAAGTATTCTCAGAATTTATATGATAAGCGGAAAAGTATACCTGTTTTTCAAAATAATTATACCTATAAAATGGACCTTTACTTTCTGCTTTCAATACTACTCTTCTTCCTCCAATAGTGCCTCGAGCATTTTTTATTGATAGACCTGCCCAATTCCTAATACGTGCTTCAAATGCAGCACTCCATCTTTGATGCATGGCAGAGGAAAAGAGGATTTTAGTTGGTGTTCCTGTACTTCCACTACTAGAATAGAACTCACCACCACGCTCTCTTTTTAACGATAAAAGTGTTTTTTCTCCAAGTTCTCTTAAAGTTGTTTTTTCTAAAAAAGGCACTTTATTTAAGGTTTTTAAATCGATTTTATTAACATCAATATTAAGTTTTTCAAATAATGCCTTGTAATAGGGTACTTCTTTTTTTGCATGATTTAACAGGTTTTTCAATTCTGAATTTTTATAATTAACCCAATCAATTCTAGTAAAGGATTCTCTATTTAAGTATTGTTTGTATTCATTATTAAAAATACCTCCAAATCTTCTTTTATTCCATTTATATCCATAAATACTAATACCTAAATTCTGAATAAAGATAGGTGCGTATTTATAAATTAAATTTGATAGCATTCCAGCCAATTTAGGATAGGTGATTTTTTGTCCAAATATAATACATAAAATATTGTAGTACCAGTGGCTCATAATGGCTACTTTCGCCCTTGTTAATACTTGCTATGGCTGGCTTTAAATCAATCCTATCTAATATTTCTTGATTAAATTTATGTGAACTTACAAAGCCATTCCACAACTCACTTAAGTTCTCACTTTCTTTTATCAGTTTTATCCAAGGAACTGATAATCCAACTTTCCTGAAACTGGTTATGTTATCAGGTAAATGATGTTTCATTGTTTCAAATAATATCCTTTTCCCTTTTTTTCCTGCCGTAAGCCAATTGGTGTTTAGTGTGCCAATACCTTCTA
>CALPIR020000162.1 GCA_943323675.2 Chitinophaga pinensis
CACGTAAGTAATATATGAGCTTAAACCCAATGTATCCTTAGCTTCTGAATCTAAAGATGCTTGAACATTGCCTCTCCAATAATAACCATCCGCATAATCGGGTTTAACTTCAATTAATTTTGCGAAAGCACTATCTGCCTTAGGTAATGATTTACCAAAGTATGAAGCCATACCAAGCAGGTAGTAATCAGCAGGAATAATTTTATTTGTTTTACTAATATATGTTTCAAAGCACACGATTGATTTATCAAAACGTTTGATTTTATTGTATACCATGCCCGCTTCCTTTAAAAGTTCTATTTTATCTGGAGCCATATCAATTGCTTTGCTCATATTAATAACAGCAAGACTATCTTTACTAGGAATTCGGCTATACAGTTTGCCCAAGTATTCGAAATCGCTGGCTAACATTTTATCAGTGGCAATTTTACTTAAAAACAATTCAAGTTCTGCTACTCCTGGTCGATACATGCTTGTGTCTTTCTTCAATTCTCCAACTTCAAAATAGCTGTAACCCGCCATACGGTGCATGTATACATCACTGTCTTCTAATTTAATTACATCCAATATTTTGGGTAATGCATCTTCAAATTCTTTCGAATTGAATAATATTTTAGCAAAACGTTTTTGGTTTGCTAAACTTGGTTCCGAGTTATTTAAATATTTAGCATAATAATCTTTAGCTAATTGGTATTTTTTTGATTTATAGTATAACTCACTCATCAGCTTTAATGCTGGAGCGTAATTAGGATCTATTGCTAATGCTTTATTTAAGTCTGTTAACGTTTGTTCTGAATTACGGACACGTAACCATATAGCGGCAACGCGAGTAAACGCTTTTGGGTTTTTAGGGTCAACTACTTCTGCTCTCTCATATTGTGTTGCGGCATCACCGCCTTTGTTCATTTCAAGATAAACATCTCCAGCAGCAATCAATACATCATAATCTTGAGGTGCAATTTCAAGCGCATTCTTGATGTGGTTTAATGCCTCATCAACCACCTTATTTTCTGTACTTACTAGTGCACTAGCAACTAGTCTAAGGGTTGTAGCATCTTTAATCATGCCATCTCTTCCTCTACTAAAACTTAATGCTTTATTAAATTGAGTTTTGGCTTCTTCTACTTTTTTATTTGCAATTAGTAATTCTCCTAATCCAACATAATTAGCCGCAGTTTTAGGAGCTAATTTAACTCCTTCGTTATAAGCCCATTCTGCTGAATCCTCTTTAAATAGATTTAAATACGATTGACCAAGATAATACCAATTTTCTCCATTAGCAGGCTCTTTAAGGGTTAATTGAGTGAAAATACCTCGTGCACTTTCATACTTGTCGAAATCAAGGGCTTTCAACCCATCTTGTAATGTTTGTGCCTGTAATGTTGTAACTATTACACTGCTTATTAAAATCGCTTTTAGCATTAATCTGTTCATGATCTATCTAGTCGTTAATTTAGTTTTATAATTCTAACCGGAACGTTTGCAGGCACTAGTCCACTTTTTAAAATGATACGCTGTCCTTTATCACTATTTATGAAGCTTGCAAACCCCGTGCCTAATCCATAACGTCCTTCTGGGTTTATGATGTTAATTTTCCTATACAAAGGATATTGTTTCAATGCTACATAAGCTTGAAAAGGCTTCATTGTTAATGCTTCGGCTGTTTCGGGTGATTTAGGAACTAGGTTTGCAACGACAATTTTGTTTAAAAAATTTATAGATGTGGTATCGTCTCTATCACTTATCCATGCTGTTCCGATTATGCCAATTGTGTTCACATCATCTTCAACTTGAGCAATTACATCGGGATTACTATTTACTGCATAACAGTGTTTGGCTAATGGGGCACCCTTTAATAGTGAATCTTTTAAATGTCTCACTGCTCCACTTTTTGCATGATCGAATACTACACGTAAGGCAACTGGTTTGTTTTTAGGGTTGATATCCTTCCATGTTTTGAAATTACCTGACAGGATATTAGCAATTTGCGATATGGTAAAAACAGTGTCTTTTCGATTTTTGTTTATGATAATTCCGATGGCATCATAACCAATGAGTAAATTTCTTGGAACAATTTTTCTTTTATCAAAGTTTACTTTTTCCGCTGGCAGCATTTCACGAGTCACTATAGCTATTCTAGCGCTATCATTTGATAAAAGGTTGATGGCATCATATTCATTGGTATAAACCATGGTTAATTTGGCATCAGGATAAAGTGATTCGAATACTTCCTTTTGTGCCTCTATAATTGGCTTCAAACTTTCATCAACACTCACTGTGATGTGGCCACTTATGCTTGTATCGTTTTGTTTTTGATTTGTATTGTTGTTGCACGAGGCGATAACCAACAATAACATTAAAACTAATACGTATTTATTCATCATCTTGATATTCATGGTTAAAGTTTTTTGATGGTTTATAAAACCTGTATAAACGATAACAGCCATAAACCATCAATAGTATGCTAATACCATACCTGTTTAACGGTGGTATGGTGTCAAACAATGGCAAAATTACAAAAGTTAGGCCCATTACGAAATAAAAAATAGCCATGATTACTCCGAATGATCTTAGTAACCTGGCTATTTTATTATCGCGATCGACTCTTGTTTTATTGAGATTCACGCTACAATTATTTTAGTTTGATAAAGTAAACCTGACTGGCAAATTCATTTGTAGTCTAACAGGTTTACCATTTTGTTTGGCAGGTTTCCAAGGTGGCATTTTCTTTACAACCTCTACTGCTGCTTCATCAAAACCCCAACCTGCCTTTTTTACAACTTCAACATTAGTTATTTTTCCATCACGTTCAACAACGAATTGAATAATAACTTTTCCTTCAATACCATTTTGCTTGGCCATGTCAGGATATTGAATGTTTTTACCAAGCCATTCGAATAATTCTCCATTTGCAAATTCAGCTCCTTGTTCTGCAAATGTCACAAATTCTGGTTCTGCATCTCCTGTTAAACCATCTCCTTCGGCTAAACTAGCATCTATACCATTAGGATCTCCTTCAACAGTTTCTGTTCCCGCATCTTTGTCTTTCATTTCATCTTGTGCTGGTGGTGGCTCATCAGGAACTTGCTCATCAGGTTTAATTTCAGGCGGTGTAAATTTAACCGTTGATTTTAAAGGTGGTGGCGGTTCTGCTGGCGGTGGAGGAGGAGTGTTTTTATCTACCGGAGGCGGTTCTTCTAAAGTTTGAACCTCGGTTACTTTCACATCTTCTGCTCCCTTTGGAACAATCCCCTTAATAATATCTACAATGGCAGGCGCAGAGATCACTAATGTAAAAAATACGATAGCGTATAAAATACCTTTGTTGGTATTTTCATTGCTTTTTTTACGGAGCACGTATGCTCCATACTCATGGTTACGGCCTTTAAATACAAGCTCAACCCAATTGCTATCGAAAATATTAATTTTTGAAAGTTTTGACATATGGTTTTCCTTGTTATTCTAGGTTAACGGTTTTTAGCATCTCTACTTCTGGAGCCGTAATATCTACTACAGCATAACGACCTATATTACAGATCATCATTTCATCAAGTATATCAACTAAGTTATTGTAACGCGACTTATCAGAGGCTTTAATAACAACTATTAATGCTTCTTTATAACCTCTAATTCCACTTAAGTAACCTTTATATTGGTCTTCATTTATGGAGCCTTTGTTTAACATATCCTTGTAAATAGGAATACTATCTAAACGAGGGTTACGCTGTTTATTTTCTTTTAAAAGCGTTGCCCGAATTCCTCCAGCACTAAAATTAGTGATCTGAGGTGTTTGTGGCTCACCTGAAACGGGGTCAATAAAATAGTAAACTATCTTATCATCTTTAGCCAAAAGAACTGTTACTGCTTGAGATGCTTTTACTTTACTGGCATCTTCAACCTTTTCGTCCTTAACAGGCATATTTATTTCCATGGTTTGTGGCTTGTTCATGCTAGTGGTTAACATGAAAAAGGTGATTAGTAAGAAGCCCAAATCAACCATTGGAGTGAAATCTACCCTAGTTGACATTTTTTTGCCTCTTTTTTTGCCACCCTTATGTTTGCAACCGCCACCGCCAGCTTCTATTTCTGCCATGTGTTTTGTTTATTAAAATGTTATTATTCGCCAGCTTTCTCCATGCTGGTAATAAAATTAAATCGATTCACTTTTTTCTCTTGCAAAATGGCAATCACTCGCTTTACTGTTGGCATATTGGCATCTCGGTCCCCTTTAATAGCTACGCGAATGTCGTTGTTAACCAAGCGAGCTTGCCAAATCCAGTCACCAAGTTCATTGTTTAACGAATCTGTTGGTACACCAGAAGTTTGGACTGCTTTACGTGCTTCAGCATCTATTTTTAAATAACTACTGAGCTGCGATAAAGGCAATCCTACTGTTGATTGCAGCGAGAATTCTTTTATTTCTTCGGCAGAAAACTTCATGTTGTATTTTTCTGCCATGCGTTGCAACACTGCTTCACGTGTGGTTTGTTCTGTAATACCAAAAAACACGCGTCCCTGTTTATCAATGGTGATTTGCATAATTCCTGATTCAGGAAGTTTAATCTCACTGATAGATGATGGTGTATCAACTACAACCGGTTCATCGGGTTTGAATTTTGTTGCAAGCATAAAGAAAGTAAGCAGCAAGAAGGCAACGTCAGTCATTGCCGTCATGTCCACACTTGTGCTCTTGCGAGGTACTTTTACTTTAGGCATCTTAATTTATTTAAAAGATTGAAAGATTTTGAAATTACGTGGCTGAATAAATTCAACCAAAAACCTCCATCTATTATTTTTTATGTGCTGCAGCAAAAGTTTGTGTAATACTAAAACCTGCTTCATCAATTGTATAAGTGATTTTATCAATTTTAGTGGTAAATACGTTGTACATAATAGTAGCAACAGCGGAGTTACCGATACCTAAAGCGGTATTGATAAGCGCCTCAGAGATACCATTTGCTAGAGCTGTAGAATCAGGTGAACCTGAAGTTGCTAGAGCAGAGAACGCCTTGATCATACCAATTACCGTTCCTAATAAAGCGATTAAGGTAGATACTGAAGCCATGGTAGCAATTATCACCAAGTTTTTCTCAAGCATTGGTAATTCTAATGATACCGATTCTTCGATTTCTTTTTGGATAGCTAATACTTTTTGGTCTTTGTCCAACTCGGTGTTGGCTTCCATTTCTTTGTATTTATGCAAAGCTGATTTTACAACATTGGCAACTGAGCCTTGTTGAACATCACACTCAGCAATGGCTGCATCAATATTTCCACTTGCTAAGTTAGCTTGAACTTTCCGAACAAATGATTCTGCAGATCCTTTACCAGCTGCTTTGCCGATAGTTAGAAAACGCTCGATTGAGAAGGTAATACTCATTAATACCAAAGAAATAAGGATTGGTACGATAAATCCACCTTTGTATATTAGTCCTAATACG
>CALPIR020000163.1 GCA_943323675.2 Chitinophaga pinensis
GTTGTAGGTTTATTCATTTATTGGCTTGCCGTATTCGGGCTTACTCATCTCTAAGTACCAAGCACAATAGTCGTCCCAAATCAACTTATACATGCTCATTAGCACCTCGCTTAATTTGTAGTCGGTATACTTTTCACTAATTTCAGCGTAGGCATCGTTAAGTTTACCATTAAACCAATCGGCACTAATTTTATTACTTTCTAAAATTTCGGCATCAAATTCGGCATCAGGTTTTACCTCCAACCCTTTAACCAAACGAAATGCATTCCAAATTTTATTGGCAAAATTACGCCCTTGTTCTACTTGGCTCTCATCAAACAAAATATCATTACCCGCAGGCGAACTAAGCAACATGCCCATGCGCACACCATCAGCACCATGTTGTGCAATTAAATCTAACGGGTCGGGCGAGTTACCCAACGATTTACTCATTTTTCTGCGTTGTTTATCGCGAACAATACCCGTATAATAAACGTTTTTGAATGGCTTCTCACCCATCCATTCGTAACCAGCCATAATCATACGTGCCACCCAAAAAAACATAATTTCGGGTGCTGTAACTAAATCGTTGGTTGGGTAATAGTATTTAATATCGGCATTTTCTTTACTCACTTTGCCGTTATCCATTTTTTCAAAACCATCAAACACACTTATTGGCCATAACCAAGAACTAAACCAGGTATCAACCACGTCATCGTCTTGTTTTAACTGTAGGGTATTAGCGTTAGGAAATTGAAGCTTATATTGTGCTATGGCTTCGTGGTGTGTTTTTGCCACTACAAAGTTACCGTCCTCATCATACCAAGCCGGAATACGCTGTCCCCACCACAATTGACGACTGATACACCAATCTTTAATGTTATCAATCCAATGCTTATAGGTGTTTTTCATGTTGGCAGGATGAAACTTAATTTCATCATTCATTACCGCATCTAACACTTGTGGATTTTTAGCTACAAATTTCTTCATATCAACCCACCACTGCAAAGTTAAACGGGGTTCAATTACTGCACCTGTGCGCTCACTGGTTCCAACTTGATTTTTATATTCGTCAATTTTTAAAATATGGCCTGCTTCTTCTAAGTGCACTGCAATTTCTCTGCGAACCGCAAAACGATCTTTACCAATGTAACGCGGGTCAATTGCTTTCTCGTTTAAAAATCCTTCTTCATTTAAAATATCAATTACTTCTAAGTTGTATTTCTTACCCAACTCGTAATCGTTTTTATCGTGCGCAGGAGTTACTTTTAAGCATCCAGTACCAAATTCCATATCCACATATTCATCGGCAATAATGGTTATAGGCCTGTTAATAAAAGGCACCAATACTTGCTTGCCCACCAAATGTTTAAAACGCTCATCATTGGGATTTACGCATATTGCAGCATCGGCCAAAATGGTTTCGGGGCGGGTGGTTGCAATGGTTACGTACTCATCTTTACTATCAACCAAAAAGTACTTAATGAAATACAGTTTAGATTGTACATCTTTAAATATAACCTCTTCATCGCTCAATGCAGTTTTACCTTGAGGATCCCAATTCACCATCCTTAGCTCACGGTAGATTAATCCTTTATTGTATAAATCAATGAAAGTATTAATGACTGCTTCACTCATCTTAGGCTCCATGGTAAAACGCGTACGATCCCAATCGCAGCTTGCGCCAAGTTTCTCTAATTGCTTTAAAATAATTCCTCCGTATTTCTCTTTCCACTCCCAAGCATATTTCAAAAACTCATCTCTACTTAGGTCTGATTTTTTGATGCCTTTTTCGCGTAACATCTGAACCACCTTTGCCTCGGTAGCAATAGACGCATGGTCGGTACCAGCAACCCAAAGTGCATTTTTACCTTGCATACGCGCTTTACGCACCAATACATCTTGTATGGTGTTATTTAACATATGGCCCATGTGCAAAACACCAGTTACATTAGGTGGTGGTATTACAATGGTAAAAGGCTCACGCTCGTCTGGAGTGCTTTTAAACAACTTATTGGTGAGCCAATAGCTATACCATTTATCTTCTATTTGTTGCGGTGCGTAAATTTTTGTTATCTCGGTACTCATTGTGATGCAAAATAATGGTGGCTGTTGTAATCCCAAAATTGTAAACCAACAATTTTAAAATTAGGACAAATAATCAGTTTTGGCTTTATAAAAAACAAGCAATTTGCTAAAGTTAGGCTTACCTCATTGGTTGGTAGTTGAACCCTTTAGTGGTTTACTTCAAATCTCTGCTGCCATTCTAAATGTACTTATCCTAAATTTGATATGAGCCAATTCTTGTTTAATTAGGATATTTGGGATTGAATTAATAAAAAACCCCGACACGCGTTTGCGAACCGGGGTTTTTTTTTATCAACTATGAAAAAATTAACCTCTTCTTTCTTTAACACGGGCTTTCTTACCAGTAAGCTTGCGTAGGTAAAACAAACGCGCTCTACGCACTTTACCACGGCTAATTAACTCGATTTTATCGATATTAGGTGAGAACAAAGGAAAAATACGCTCAACACCAACACCATTACTCATTTTACGAACTGTAAATGTGCAACTGATGCCACTATTACGTTTCTGTAATACAACACCTTGGTACTGCTGGATACGTTCTTTTGCTCCCTCTTTAATTTTGTAGTATACATTTACTGTATCACCTGCTATAAAAGATGGTAAGTTTTTATCAGCGATAAATTCGCTTTCAATTAATTTTATTGCCTCAACTGCGTTCATTACGGTAATGTTTTATTTTTAACGGACTGCGAAAGTACAGCTTCTATTCTAAATACAAAAATATTTTTCAATAATTTCTTATCATTTCTAATTAACCCATGTAAAACAACCTAATTATGGTTTGTTTTTACCCTATTCATTAATATCATTGAGCAGTCCCGGACGTTTTTGTTTGGTACGTAAAACACTTTGTTCGTGCCTCCACTCCTCTATTTTAGCTTGATGGCCGCTTAATAACACATCAGGCACTTTCCATCCTTTGTATTCGGCAGGGCGCGTGTACACTGGTGGACTAATCAAGTCATCCTGAAATGAATCGCTTAAGGCTGATTGTTCATCGCCAATGGCTCCTGGTATTAATCGCACAATGGCATCAACAATAACTGCTGTAGCCAACTCGCCTCCAGTTAGCACATAATTACCAATACTCACCTCTCGCGTTATTAAATGTTCGCGCACACGCTCATCAACCCCTTTGTAATGCCCACACAAAAACATAATATTTTGTTTGGTTGATAATTGATTGGCCATTTTCTGATCAAACAACTCACCATCAGGACTCAGGTATATGATTTCATCGTAAGCGTTTTTTTCTTTTAAAGCAGCGATGCACAAATCTATAGGTTCTATTTGCATAACCATACCTGCCCCCCCACCAAACGGATAATCATCAACCGAACGCTGTTTACTTTTACTATAATCGCGAATATTGTGCAAACCAATGTTTACCAAATTATTGGCCACAGCACGTTTAATGATGGAATGCCCAAACGGACTTTCAAACATTTCGGGAAATAATGTAAGTATGTCTATGTTCATACCATTTTATTGTTTTGGGTGTGGTGGAGTGGTAACTAATTATGGCAACCTTAAAGGCAAATTAAGCATTGTAAACGCTTAGATGTAGCGCTTAAAAATTACTCATACAATTCAAAAAAACCTTCCGGTAGGTTTAAATAAATAATTTCTTTCGCCTCATCCACATCATGAATAAAAGCCTCAACCATAGGTATCATTACTTGTTGTCCTTTGTAATGAGTAATCAACATGGTTTGTTGAGGCAACTCTTCAGTAGCCACAATTTCTCCTATTTCACCAAGGTTTATATCAACCAATTTAAACCCATTTAAGTTAAAATCGCCTGCCTTGGGCTTCGTCTTTCCTTTGGTTTTGGGCACTAATAATTTAAAACCCAGATAAGCTTGGGCTTGTTCCATACTGTTGATGCCTTGTAATTTTACAAGCCATTCATCATGGTGTGCCGCTTGAGCTTGTTCGATATAAAATGGAACGGGCTTTTCTCGAATTTCGAGAAAAGCCCATTCAGTTAGTTTAACCTTTATATCGGTAACAATTTTTAACTCTCCTTTAGTACCGTGCGTTTTAACAACAGTACCGGCTTCCATGAAATCTTTTTTTAGAATTGATTTCAAAGTTGTTAGCGTTAGAAATTATTCAGCGCTTTTGGTATCTTCTGTAGCAGCAGGTGTTTCTTCAACTACAGCAGGTGTTTCTTCAACCACAGCAGGTGTTTCTGCAACCACAACTGGTGCTTCTTCAACCACAACTGGTGCTTCTTCAACCACAACTGGTGCTTCTTCAACTACAGCAACTACTTCTTCAGCAGCAGCAACTTCCGCAGCAGCTTCAGCATTTGCAGCATTAACTGCAGCTTGCGCAGAAGCTAATTTTTCAGCTAATTTAGCAGAGCGAGCTTCTTTCACTTTTGTTTCGTGAGCTAGGGCTGCAACTTTTGCATCAGCTTTAGTAATTGCACTTTTTTCAACATGGGCAACAACTTTAGTAACTTTATCATTAATCCAAGCTTCGAATTTTGCGTTAGCTTGTTCTTCTGTTAAAGCTCCTTTAGCCACACCACCCGCTAAGTGATGTTTGTACAAAGCTCCTTTGTAAGAAAGGATAGCGCGACAAGTGTCTGTTGGTTGCGCACCATTGTTTAACCAATTTACTGCCGAGTCAATGTTTAATTCAATAGTTGCTGGAACTGTAGTTGGATTGTACATTCCAATTTTTTCAATGAATTTACCATCTCTCGGAGCACGTGAATCCGCCACCACAATGTGATAATACGGTGCATGGGTTCTACCATGACGTTGTAATCTAATTTTTACTGACATAATATTTTTTAGTTAAAATGTTAATCCGCTGGGTCTCCTGTTCAGCGGGGTGCAAATATGATGCATTTATTTTAAATATCCAAACGGGGGGTGAGAGATTGGTTTTGAGTTGATTCACTTCTACGCTGAAGCTTCGAAGTATGAAAGGTTGATGGATTGATTGTTAGGTTGCAGCCTGTTCGAGTGCCCCGAGCACTCGGGGTGTATCGAGAATAGGAATTGACTATTAATTGTAAAATCGATCCTTCTACACCAACAACTTCTGTAAATAATATTTTGAATGCATTCTTTGGGTTGCGCCCCTTCCGAAGTTTCGGAACCGCCTAACTTTTTAACTCGTTGTTGTTTATTGTTTTTTAGCCTCGTTGAATTAACATTTACCCACACAAAAAGTGACAAAAGAGATAATAATCTTTTGAACTTGGGGTTGCCACCCCAAACCGGCAATACTTTTTGTCTTGACACAAAAAGTATTCAAAAAAGTCAAGGCTTATGATGCTTTTACTACAATCTACTGAGTGCGTTTTTTCCGCGCAATCCAAGCCACTGCGTTTCTGGATTGCTTA